>JAGVAV010000034.1 GCA_020060105.1 Candidatus Woesebacteria bacterium
ATATACAGTATTAGAATATTTTGGTCTAGAGTAAACAATCTTGTTAAAATCGGACGGCAATTTAACTTAATTGTCTCAAATGTGTTTGATCTTTTTCATGGCAAAGTTGACCGAAAAGGGGATTAGTGCTATACTAAGGCCAGTTGATTTTGGTTTTTTAGAGGTGGGAAATTTTGCCCACCTCAATTGTTAAGGAGGCAAATATGGCTTTGCGGACAGAATTTGCGGCGGCCTTAAGTCAAGCGGCGACAGAAAGAGGCCTGGATCCCGATGAGGTCATAAAAATTGTTAAAGAAGCGATAAAAGCCGCTTACCGAAAGGATTTTGGCGGCGAGATTAAAGATTTGGAAGTGGAAATGGATCCTCAGTCAGGCGAAGCGCGGATTTTAAGAGAGGGTGAAGATATTACCCCACCTGGGTTTGGGCGAATTGGAGCTCAAACAGCCAAGCAAGTTCTCTTGCAAAGGATTCGGGAAGCCGAAAAAGGGGCGATTTTAAACGAGTTTGAGCGTCGGGTGGGAACCGTCGTTAACGGAATGGTTCAACGTTTCGAGGGGCCAAGCATTATTGTCAATTTAGGCAAGGCTGAAGGAGTGATGCCTCCTCAAGAGCAAACCCCCGGAGAAAACTACCGCTTGAATCAACGAATGCGTTTTTATATTGCCGGCATTAAAGAGTCGGGACGTGGGCAGGACATTGTCGTTTCTCGGTCCCATAAAGGATTGGTCGAGGGGTTATTTAAGGTTGAGGTTCCAGAAATTGGTTCCGGAATTGTCGAAATTAAAGCCATTGCCCGGGAAGCCGGGACGAGAACTAAAGTGGCGGTTTCTTCTCGCCAGGCGGGAGTTGACCCGGTCGGGAGCTGTGTTGGCCAGAAGGGGGTTCGAGTTCAAGCGGTGATTGCCGAGTTGGGGATGGAAAAAATTGACGTGATCGCTTGGAGTGAAGATCCAGCAAGATTTGTCACGGCCGCTCTCTCTCCGGCAAAGGTAGACGCAGTGAGAGTTGATCTGAAGGAAAAAACCGCTCATGTCGAAGTTCCGGAAGACCAGCTTTCTTTGGCGATTGGTAAAGAAGGGCAAAACGTCCGCTTAGCGGCCAAATTAACGGGTTGGCGAATTGACATAAAGGGCGCGGAAAAGGTTCTTGAAGAAAGCGAAGCAGCCAAAAAAGAAGCGGACGAGGCCGCTGTTGAAGAAGAAAAGGTTACCGAGACAGCGAGTGAAGATAAAAAGAAAAGTTCTTCAAAGGCGCCGAAGGGTAAAAGCAAAAGTAAGAAGGCTAAGGAGTGACGCTTAATTAAAAATGAAAAAAGAAACAGTTGTTGAAGAAAAATTAATTACCCGCCCCCCGGTCGTGGCCATCTTGGGCCACGTGGATCACGGGAAGACTTCTTTGCTGGATGTGATTCGGCAAACGAATAAGGCGGCCAAGGAGTATGGGGGAATTACCCAGCATATTGGGGCTTACCAAGTGGACGTGAAAGAAAGAAAAATCACTTTCATTGACACTCCCGGCCACGCGGCTTTTTCTCAGATGCGGGCTCGAGGAGCCACGGTGACGGATATCGCCGTTTTGGTAGTGGCGGCCGATGACGGGGTGATGCCTCAAACAAAAGAATCAATCGCTCACATCAAAGCGGCCAATGTACCATATTTAGTGGCGATCAACAAGGTTGATTTGGAATCAGCCAATGTTGAAAGGGTTAAGCAACAGCTTGCCGAGAACGAAGTTTTTGTCGAAGGTTACGGCGGGGACGTGGTTTCTTTGGCCGTTTCGGCTAAAACAAAGAAAGGAATCGACGAACTTTTAGAGATGATTCTTTTAATGGCGGATTTGGCCGAATTAAAAGCCGATCCAAAGGCTTTGGTCGAAGGGGCAGTGATTGAATCTTCTCTAGATCGTTTTCGGGGGCCGGTCGCGACGGTTTTGGTCCAGAACGGGACTTTAAGGGTGGGCGATTTAGTGGTTGTGGGTTCCACGAAGGGGAAGTTAAAAAGTATGATCGACGCAGACGGCCGCCAAGTAAAAGAAGCGGCGCCTTCAACACCAGTTGAGATTTTAGGTTTGGAGGCGGTTCCTGAAGTGGGAGAACGCCTTCTTTCCCCCGCCGCGGTAATCGCCCCTAAAGTGGTTGAAGTCCCGAAGAAAGCGGCGGAACGTTCGGTGCAGGAATTGTTGGAAGAACCAAAGCTAACTGAGATTAAGGTACTACTAAAAGCGGATGTGGTGGGTTCTTTGGAAGCAGTTTCAACTTCGATTGAATCTTTACAGACGGAAAACCAAAGAGTTAAATTTGTTCACAAATCTGTCGGAGACATCACGGAATCGGATGTTTTGCTGGCTGCCTCAACTAAAGCTCTAATCATTGGTTTTAACGTCAAAACTTCGGCCGCGGCCTTGAGATTGGCGACGGAAGAAAAGGTGATTATTCGAAGTTATCATATAATCTACGAACTCTTAGACGAATTAAAAGAAGGTTTGGAAGCTTTAGCCAAGCCCAAGGTGACCGAAGAAATCGTCGGTCGAGCTGAAGTTATTGCTTTATTTGAGTCAAAAATAGGCAAAGTTGCCGGATGCAAGATGAAAGAAGGAACAATTGGCAAGGCGAGCCTGGTGCGTGTAATTCATCAAGGTGAAGAGGTTGGCCGAGGCCGCGTCAAATCCATGAGACATTTACAAGAGGAAATTGCCAAGGCGAGCGGAACGATGGAGTTTGGTTTGGTGCTTGACGCTAAACTTGACTTTACAATTGGTGATATAATAGAAGCGATAAGGGTAGTATAAGTATAACTATAGGTAATGCAGATTAACGACTGTTTTTAAGCTTAAGCAACGCTAAAAAATGAATATTTAAATATTCAACTGCCCTTGCCTAAAAAATAAGGGCTGTTTTCGTTTTTAAGTTATGCAAGTAAGTGATGTTTCTAATCAATTAAAAGACCTGATTAACCAGGCCAAAAAAATTTTGGTAGTCACTCAAAAGGACCCTTCCTTCGATGGGTTCGCGGCTGCTTTGGGGCTTTACCACGTTTTAAGTTCATTAAAAAAGGAAGTGGTTTTAGCTTGCGCCGGTGAGGCGCCTCCTGGGATAAGTAGTTTGCCGGGATCGGAAAAATTTGTGACCAGTGTTGGTCCGCGCAATCTCGTGATTTCTTTCGACTATGCGGAAGGGTCTATCGAAAAGGTCAGTTACAATATTGAAGGTAATAGGTTTAATCTAGTGATTTCTCCGCGAGACGGGGTGGTTAATCCAGATCAAATCCAATATTCATATTCTGGGTCAAATTTTGATTTGATTTTTATTCTGGATACTCCGAGCTTAGCCAACCTTGGTAAGTTATATGAGCAAGAGCGCTATCTTTACTCAAGCGCGCCGACGATAAATGTCGATAGACACGATTCTAATACGCAATTTGGCAAGATTAACTTACTTGATCCTTCCGCCAGCTCTGTTTCTGAGATTCTGGCCAGCTTGGCCAAAATTATGGGCGTAAATTGTAATGAAGCGGCCGCGAATTGTTGGCTGTCGGGGATCAAAGTGGCGACTAACAATTTTAGCCAAGCGGTTTCGGCCGAAACTTTTGAAGCGGCGGCAACTTGCGCGAGATCCTTAGGAAAGCAGGCCGTAACGCCGGGTTCTTTTTCTTTCAGTCAGGATAAGAAACCCCCCGCTAGTCCCCCAACTTTTTCGGCTGATTCGTCAAGTAAAGTTTCTTCAGGGAGGGTAAACGATGTTCGCTTCGAAGGAGAAGATTCTTCCCATGGAGAAACCGAGGCGGATCAGTCTTGGTTTTCCCCGAAGATTTATAAAAGTTCAGAGGATGTAAAATAGTTGCACAGGCGGGCTTGAATTTGCTATATTCAAATATGCTTCAATTTTGAATACATGGCCGTTTAACGAGAGTTGCAAACTCGAGTTAAATTGGTATATACTTATTTTAGGAGTATTTATGGCATTAGAAAAAGAACGAAAACAAAAAATCATGGGGGAGTTCGCCCAGCACGAAGGGGATACCGGATCCCCGGAAGTTCAAATCGCTTTGTTGACGGAAAGAATTAATAAGTTAACCGAACACCTAAAAACACATAAGGGAGATGTCCATTCTCGCCGAGGGTTACTGCAAATGGTCAATAAAAGAAGGCGAATTTTACTGTATTTAATGAAAAAAGACGCCGACCGATACAAGATGATTGTGGAGAAGTTGAAATTAGGAAAGTAAACTTCTTTTAAGTTCTAGCGCTTATTTTTAAAAGTAAATATCAAAGGAGGTTAAAGGAGAAGTGAGGGTTGCCGATGTAACCAAAGCAATCAATTCCGGTTAAACGGGGCCAACTCCAGTCAGTGGGAGCTTAATTTTGGTCGCTTTGTTCACGTTGGTGACTTCCTTCTCTTAAAAAGGATTAATGATGAAAATAGTAAAAAAAGAAATCGAATGGGGAGGAAGAACCCTAAGTTTAGAAACAGGTCGGGTGGCCAATCAGGCTAACGCGGCTGTCTTAGGCCGTTATGGCGAAACCGTGGTTTTGGCTACGGTCGTTTCGGCCAAACCTAAAGAGGAGTATGACTTTTTTCCGTTAACGGTTGACTACGAAGAAAAGTTATATGCCGCCGGCCGGATTTCCGGCTCCCGTTTCATTAAAAGAGAAGGGCGGCCGAGCGAAGAAGCGATTCTAACCGGACGGTTGATTGATCGTTCCATCAGACCTTTATTTCCCAAGGATTACTTTAATGAGGTTCAGGTAATCGTAACCGTTCTTTCCTACGATGGAGAGAACGACCCCGATATCCTTTCGATTATTTCGGCTTCCGCGGCCTTAACTATTTCCAACGTTCCCTGGGAAGGGCCCTTAGCCGCGGTAAAAGTCGGTTATAAAGACGGAGAAGTTATTTTAAACCCCACTCGGGTTGAACTGGATTTTTCCGACCTAGACTTAGTGGTTTCCCCGTCGAGAGAAAAAGTGGTTATGATCGAAGCCGGAGCCAAAGAAGTTTCTGAAGAAGTGGCTGTCAAAGCGATTAAATTTGCCAAGGAGAAATCAGCTCCGGTATTTGACTTAATTGCTGATTTCCAAAAAGAAGTCGGTCAAGAAAAAGCTCCTTATGAAACTAAACAAGTCGATCCATTAATCGAAGCGGAAATAGTTGATTACGTTAAGGATCATTTTAAGGAAAAGCTTTTCAACCCGGATAAATCAACTAAGGAGAGAGCGGATGAGGAGTTTAAAGAGGAACTTTACAAAATCTTCGAGGGTAAACTAACAAAGACCCAAATGTCAGAAATTTTTGCCAGCACCGTCAAAAAAATGGTCAGGAAAGCGATTGTCGATGATAAGAAACGACCTGATGGTCGGGCCACCGATGAGGTTCGGCCGATCAGTGTTGAGGTTGGGTTACTGCCGCGAACCCACGGGTCGGCTTTATTTACCCGAGGAGACACTCAAGTTTTGACCGTGGCCACCTTGGGCTCGACATCCTTGGAACAACTGATCGAAGGCATGGAAGGCGAATCAACCAAGAGATACATTCATCACTACTCGTTTCCGCCTTTTTCAACCGGAGAAGTGCGTCGAATCGGCTCTCCCGGTCGGCGGGAGATCGGCCACGGGGCTTTGGCGGAAAGAGCTTTGCTTTCCGTTACGCCTAACCAGGAAAAATTCCCTTACACCATTCGGCTGGTTTCTGAAGTTTTATCTTCTTCCGGATCAACGTCGATGGCCGCCACTTGCGGTTCGACTCTGGCTCTAATGGACGCGGGTGTCCCCGTGAGTGCGCCAGTTTCAGGTGTAGCCATGGGTTTGGTGACTGAAGGGGAAAAATATGAAATCTTAACAGACATTCAGGCCTTGGAAGATTTTTACGGAGATATGGATTTTAAAATTGCCGGGACTGAAAAAGGGATTACCGCGATTCAGCTAGACGTTAAAATTCCTGGTCTGACGGATGAAATTATCGAAAAAACTTTTACCCAGGCAAAAGAAGGTCGTTTATTTATCCTTTCAAAAATGCTCTCCGTAATTCCTCAGGCGCGAGAGGAACTTTCCAAATACGCCCCCCGAATTACGGTGATGCATATTCCTCCAAAAAAGATTGGCGAAGTGATTGGCACCGGAGGGAAAACGATTAACAAGATTATTGAGGAAACAGGAGTGGCGATAGATATTGAGGATGATGGAACGGTGATGATCTCCAGCACCGATCCGGACGCTTCGGAAAAGGCGAGAAAATGGATTGAGGGTCTGACTCACGAAGTGAAACCGGGAGAGGAGTATGAAGGGACAGTTAGGCGGATCATGCCTTTTGGGGCATTTGTGGAAATCTTGCCCGGGAAAGAAGGAATGGTCCACATCTCTCAACTCGCTCCTTATCGAGTTGAAGATATTCATAAAGAAGTCAAAATTGGACAAAAATTTAAAGTTAGAGTAACGGAAATTGATGAGCAGGGACGGATTAATTTGACAAAGAAGTTCGTTAAGTAACCTGGGTGGGAGAGCAATGGTAAAATTTGCGAAGCTTCCGTTAATGGGTATTCTCTACATATTCTTGTTGGCTGCTTTAGTCTCGGTGGTTGTTTTTTCCTTTTACTTTTACCAGCCTTACCAGGCTAGTTTTTCTTCCAATTTCGAGGTTGCTTCTGCCGATGAAGGTCTAGTCCTTAGTTTTGATTTAGCTCCTTCCGAGAAGGAGGGCCTTGAGAATTTCGCTCGGAAAGTTGAGTGGCCTTGGCAGGGGGAAGAGGTGAGGCTGGCCCTAAATGATAACTTAAAAGGTTGGTTGAGACCTCTGCTTCCCTTGAGGGTGGGAGTGAAATCGGAAACCTTGGGTTTGAGATTAAAAGCCGACTCGCTGAAACTTCCCTCCAGCAGCCAGACCCAACTTTGGTTTAAGGCTAATTTAGCCCCGCGAAATAGTCTGGCTTACGGTCAAATTCCTCAAGTTTTAAACTTGATTGATTTGCCTGGCCAAGCTGTTTTTAAATCAGTTGAGGAGACTCCCACCTTTGTTCTTTTTCCGGTAAACGAAAAAATCAGTTTTGCCTTTCTTGGAAAAGTGACCAGTCCCGCTATCTTTGAGGCGGAAATTAAGAAGCTACGGGAAGTTCAGAGTGAGAGTCAGGGTCGAACGGAAGGAGCAGGCACAGGCTATAACGAAAGCCAGATCAAAGGAATTAAAGTTTATTCTGTGACCTCTTCGGATTCGGTATTTGTGCCAACTTACGGTCTATTGGGCGATAGTTTAGTGGCCGCTTCCGATCCGGTCGCTTTTGGCCTGATGGTGGAGGTTTTCCGCCGGGAGCAGCCCTCGCTGGCCGAAACCAGTAACTTTGAAGTGATAAAAGCCCAATTGCCTCCCGATGGGGCGGGAAGTCTTTACTTTAATCTAGAGTCTTTGAGAAACTGGGACAACTTCTCTTTTCAAGATGCCTTAAAGCCTTATCTGGATTTAGAACTGAGTCAAAGCTTTAACGCTGAGGTGTTAAAGCTTTCAAGGCTTGGTCCATTCGGGGTTGCTTGGACGAAGGAGGGCTCAGTGGAGGGTTATTTAACTTATGACCTTGGAACAAGCAAAGCTTCAAATTGAGCAGGCTTCTTTGCCCAAAGATCTGTTAACGAGCGTGGAAGAAATGATGGAAAGACTGGACCACATGAAAGGGTCGGGCGAGTATTTTGTTGAGTACGATTCCTTAATGCGCTATGTGGAATGGTTGGTCGGCTTGCCTTGGGAAAAAGAGGATCCGGAAAATTTGGATCTGAAAAATGCTCAAGCAGTTTTAGAAAAAAACCACTTTGGCTTAGCCGAAGTTAAAGAAAGAATTTTAGAATACCTCGCGGTTCGAAATTTACGCTCCCAAAACAAATCTTCCCAGGGAACCCACGCTCCGGTGCTTTGTTTTGTCGGCTTGCAAGGAATTGGCAAGACCACTTTAGCCTTTTCGATTGCCGAAGCCTTAGGGAGGAAATTTGCCCGAGTCTCGCTAGGGGCGATTGGCAGCGCGGTGCAGCTTCGGGGGCAGGCTCGAAGCTTGCCGAACGCTGAACCGGGGCAGCTAATCAAGGCCCTTCGGCGGACAGGGGTGAAAAATCCGGTTATTTTGCTTGATGAGATTGACAAGTCCAGTGGCGAGGTCGGCCTTCGGTCCGATATTATGGCGACCCTATTGGAAGTGCTGGATCCCGAACAAAACGCGACCTTTATCGACTACTATATTGATTACCCTTTTGACTTATCTCAGGTATTGTTTATCTGCACCGCTAACAATCTTGGGACTCTTTCGACGGCCTTAGTTGATCGGTTAGAGATAATTCAGATTCCTTCTTACACCGATGAGGAAAAAATTGTTATTGGTAAGAAGTATCTTTTGCCTAAGATCGTCGCCGAAAGCGGCTTGTTGGAAAATCAACTGATTATCGAGGAGGAGGTTTGGCCCAAGATTGTTCGGCCTTTAGGTTATGACGCGGGGGTGAGGATGCTCCGGCGCAACATTTACGCGATTACCCGAAGAGTGGCGAAGAAGATTTTACTAGGAGAAGGAACGACTTTTCGGATTACTCAGGAAAATTTAAAAGAGTTTTTAGCGAGTTGGTAAAGAATTATGTCCAAGCGAGAAGAATTAACAAAAGTTGAACAAGAAATTAAATCTCACCAAGATCTACCCTTAATGTCTGGCTGCACGCAGGTTGTTTTCGGGGAGGGGGATCCGGAAGCCCAAATAATGTTTATTGGGGAGGCGCCGGGGTACTGGGAAGATCAGAAAGGACGCCCCTTTGTCGGCAACGCGGGTCAGTTATTAGATAAGTTTATTGAATCGATTGGCTTAAAGCGTTCTCAAGTTTACATTACTAACGTGGTCAAGTGCCGCCCGCCCCAGAACCGGGATCCGGAACCGTCGGAAATTGAAGCTTATGCTCCTTATCTAAATAAGCAAATTGAAATCATCCAGCCCAAAATAATCGTCACTTTGGGACGGTTCTCGATGAATAAATTTTTGCCTAAGGCCAAAATTAGCGAGGTTCATGGACAACCGAGGCGGATAAATGGTATAATTGTTATACCTATGTTTCATCCAGCTGCCGCTCTTCGCTCCACAAGCGTGATGGAAGCCGCCAAAAAAGATTTTCAGGTTATCAAGCAAGTTTTAGCTGATCCCGAATCTGTATTGGAAACCTCAACGAAGGAAAGCAAAGAAAGGGAAAGCGACCCAAATCAAATGCCGCTTTTTTAGTCAATGAACGGTTTTTGCGTAATTTTTATCACTGTTGATAAGAAAGAATTGGGGCAAAAGATTGCTCACGCCCTAGTGGCGGAAAAACTGGCGGCTTGCGTTAACCTTGTTGATCAGGTTAGTTCTGTTTACCGCTGGAAAGGGGAGATAAAGGAAACTGAAGAAGCGCTGCTTATCGGGAAAACGAAAGTTGATTATTTAGAGATGATTAATGATCGGTTAAAAGTCCTTCACCCTTACGAGGTGTTTGAGCTGATTGCTTTACCGGTCGTTGGAGGAAATGATAAGTATTTTCGTTGGCTGGAAAAGTCTTTAGGTAGTTAAAAGTTATTGAGGTTGTTATGGAACCAAAGATAGAAAACATTCAAAGTAAATCGGGAAAAGAGAAGTTACGATTTATCCCTCTCGGGGGTAACGGCTTGGTGACCAAAAACATGTTCGTTTACGAATCGGAAAATGATATCGTCATTATCGATTGCGGAATGGGTTTCCCGGAAGAAACGATGTTTGGCGTGGATATGGTTATTCCCGATATCAATTATTTAAGGGATAAGAAGCATAAAATCCGGGGGATTTTGATTACCCACGGTCATGAAGATCATATTGGGGCTCTCCCGTTTATCTTACCGGAGATTAACGTGCCCGTTTTTGCCACCCGCCTAACGGCCGGGTTAATCAACGTTCGGTTAAAAGAGCGGGATATCCAACGAATGGTGAAGGTGAACGTCATTAATCCGGGCCAAAAGGTTTCCTTGGGAAGTTTTTGGGCGGAGGCTTTTCGGGTTAGTCACTCAATTCCTGATTCTGTTGGTTACGCTCTCCATACTCCCCTAGGAACAATTATTCACACCGGGGATTATAAGTTTGACATGACTCCGGTGGATGAGAAGCCGACCGATACGGCAAAACTGGCCGAACTTGGCCGCCGAGGGGTCTTGGCCCTGATGTCGGATTCTTTAAGAAGTGAAAAATTAGGTTTTACTCTTTCAGAAAGCTTAATTGAGCCCAAATTTGAAGAAGCGATGGAAGATGCGCCAGGAAGAGTCATGGTGACCACCTTTTCTTCAAATATTTCTCGGATCAAGCAAGCTATAGAAGCATCTAGAAAATTTGGCCGGAAAGTCGCGATTGTCGGTCGGTCGATGGAATCAAATCTTTTCGTGGCTCGCGACCTTGGCTACATCAAGTTTCCGCCGGAAATTTTGGTCCGTTTGGAAAATATCGAAAAAATTCCCCCGGAAAAGTTGACTTTGATTGTTGCCGGGAGCCAGGCCCAGTCCGGCTCGGCTTTAACTAGAATC
Source organism: Candidatus Woesebacteria bacterium (assembly GCA_020060105.1). Classification (GTDB taxonomy): domain Bacteria; phylum Patescibacteriota; class Microgenomatia; order Woykebacterales; family 2-01-FULL-43-14; genus JAGVAV01. Next base: position 10,526 of record JAGVAV010000034.1, read on the forward strand.
GCCAACGGGGCTCATCGGTTTGTTTCCATCCGGCCGGGAGATCTAGTGATTTTTTCCGCCGATCCTATTCCCGGCCACCAAGATCCGGTTCACACGGTGGTCGATAATCTGACCCGTTTGGGGGCCAGGGTGATTTACTCAGATATTACCGACGAATTTCATGTCTCCGGCCACGGGGCTCAGGCGGAGCTGATGTTGATGTTAAATCTAACCAAACCCAAATACCTAGTCCCAATCTCCGGAATGTATCGGCAGATGAAAAAGTTTGTCGATTTGGCGGCTAACGCGGGAATTGAACCCAGAAACGCCTTTATTTTAGAAGAAGGAGACGTTTTAGAATTTGGCTCTCAGGGAGCGAAAGTTGACGGGCAGATTGAGACGGATAACGTGATGGTTGATGGTTTAGGCGTAGGGGATGTAGGGGACGTGGTTCTTCGGGATCGTCGAGTTTTGGCGGAAGAGGGAATTGTCGTGGTGATCGTCACGGTCAATCGCTCCAACGGCCAGGTGGTGGGCGAACCGGATATCGTTTCCCGAGGATTTGTCTATATGAAAGAAGCGGAGCCGTTGATTAGTGAGATGAAAGAGTTGGTTCAGAAGGCGGTGCCGGTGGGGAAGAAAGTTTCCGATTGGCATTTTATCCGGGAAAAGATTATGGAAAACCTGGAAAAGTTTCTTTTTGAAAAAACTCAGCGCCGACCGATGGTTCTGCCAGTGGTGGTGGAGGTTTAGTTTTAGGTGTGAATGTGCCCATCAAACCTAAGCAACTTTCTCCCTCCTTCCAATCTTCTTCCTTATATATCATAACTTCAGCGAGAAATCAACGTGAGTAATCCTTCGGTTTGAAGCTGTTTAACACCGGAGGTTAGAAGCTAGTTAAAGATTATTTGCAAAAAGATTCGCCGTCATCGGTGGCCGTACCGCCGATTGAGCCGTACTTGGCGACGTAGGCGGATTTGAGGCTGCTTTCGAAATAATCAAAAGGGCAAACAGCCGTGGAGTAAATGTTGCTTTGGCTATAGTTGGGATCGGAGGCGTATTTATTGGGCTTGGTGGAGTTATAAACGCCGAAATCCCAGTTGCCGTTAACGGTGCCCGTAGTGTAGCCAAGCAGATCTCCCGCTTTAAAAGCGGTCGGCGTGACGGAGTCGGTGAGGGAATTGTCTTTAGGGGTGCTGCCAAAAAGAGCCCGGATGGATTCAATCGGCTCGGTAAAATGGCCGATTCGAAACATCACCTCGCAGCTAACTTGAAAATCCAACCCGTAATCAGCTGGATCACTACCGTGTGAGAGATAAACTCCTCCAGTGAGAGTGGCGTCGACTGGGGCGTAAAGGGGGACCTTGTTCAGATCAGTGACCAGATAACTGTGGGTTTTTAAGTCCCCGCCAACTTTATTTGGCGGAGTGTCGATTAGGGATACTTTTGAAAGGTCAGTTAAATGGTGAGTAAAGACAGGAGCAGGGCTGCTAACACAGCTACTCTCATTGGTTTCGGTAGGGGTGTTTTCGGGAGAAGATTTAGCTTCTGGTTCTGGCTCGGGCGTGGAGGGAGGAGAGTTACTGACTTCGGGAGAAGGTGCTGACGTTGGTGATGGAGATGGGGAGACCTCAGCAGCTTTAAATGAAGAAGATTGAGTTGGCTGGGCCGCTGGAGGAGCTGGTTCTTCTTTGCTGGCAGAGGTCTCTTTTGATTCAGTCTCTGCTAGGGCCAACTCTTCGATACATCGGGGCAGCATATTTTCATCGTATTCGGGGATCTTCGTTTTAACCAAAGCCAGCTTGTCCAAGCACTCTTGCCAGTTGCCTTCCTGATAAGCCCAAACCGCTTCTTGGTACCGCTCAGCGGACTCCTGGTAATCCTGGGCTTTCCCTAAGCCTTCCCTTGCTTCGTTTGTTTCCCAGTTACTTAGCGAATCTTTAAAAGCCGCCATCGCTTCGCCGTACTCCCCTTCCTCCAACCATTCCTGAGCTTCATCCGCCAACCGGTTCGCTTGGTGAAATTTGAAGAGGCTGTAGGCGCCGGCGGCCCCGGCAAAAGCCAGGAAAAAGATTATCACAATGATCAAGACAATAAGGGACTTTGGCTTTAAGCGGAGATTACTTAATAAGGGACAGGACTTCAACATCTTCTTTATCATATGAGACAGTCAATCAAGTGTCAATAAGGGTTATTTTGATTTGACTTTTTCTTTCTTAGCCTGGTATAATCCAGGCCATAAAAGCCGAAGGAGAGAAGAAGTGAGAGGACCTGAGGGACTCTTAATTGTCTTAAAGATTGTTCGTTTTCTGGAGATGGCGTTTTACTCGATTCTGATCATTATCCCCTTCGTTTATTTACTGATTCGGGGAATTCGGATGTTATTAAGTCCCAGTCTAGAAAACCTTTTAATGTCCTTGGTGCTCTTTTGCCTTGCGTTGGTTTCCTTAGCTTTGGTAACCGAGCTAGCATCTTGGCGGTACGTGGGATGGGAAAGATTTTTTCTAAGCTATTCTATCTACCGCCGTCGCCAAGAATTCGAACGGCACTACCCCAATCGTTACCAGGAGGAGAATTACCGGAAAGAGGAAAAGAGTTAAAGCACTCAAAATTGGCGAGCCCAATAAAAAGAAAGGAGAAGGGATGGATTCGCTGACCCACGAGCAAGTTAAGGCAGGGTTGAATCGACTGCTGGAGAGGGCGGAAGCTGATTGTGCCTACGCTTGGAGAGTTACCCAGGAATTTCGCCTAGTCCTTTGGGTGGCAGACCGCTTTCCTTCTAGACGTTCTGAGGGTGAATGCGGCTCTCAGCTTTGTTTAGGAATCCGGCAGTACTGGGATGGCCTTCCCACATCGCTTCAGGAAAGAGTCAAAAGGGTTTTGGGGGTTATCGATGGGAAGAACTTCGAGGAAAGTCCGGCTCATGCTGAAGTGTTGGCTTTAAGCGCGGTTGCCCAGCTCTTTGGCCCGGAAAGTATTAAAGGTTACGTCCCACCCTCTGAAGAAATTCGAGCCGAGATGGTTCGCGCCTTTAGCCGGAATTACCCCCAGTTTGAGCCTGGGCGCAGGTGCGCAACCCATGCCTTGGCCCGCGCCATGGGCCACTTCATTTACAGCTGGCCAAAGTTTTCCCCGGCTCTTCGAGAGGTCTTGAAAGGATTTCTTCGAGTTGACGAATCCCGGGAGCCTGTCATGATTTCCCTAGTTTGAGGGAGTTGGCAGTAGAACCTAGGTGGTGTTTAGGAATTTGTTTCTTGACACCACCTTTTTCATTCCGCCTTGGTAACTGTCGGGTTGGAAAATTTGCCTAGCCAACGTGGATTCCTTTTTTATCTAACTACTAACTGAAGGCGATAAATTAGATCTTTATGGAAACAAAACTAAACTAGATTCGATTCGATCAATGACTGTTTTGTTGGGATTTTCTACTTCATCCTGAATGTAGACAATGTAGCAGCGATTCTCTTTTTGAATGTAAATAGTTTTCATATATGTATTTGAGCCTCGGAGTTGCCCTTCGTAAATATTAGCCTTGTATCCGTCATAAGAAGATTCTGAAAATTTAAAATATGGAAGATGGGGCTGAAAAATTTTAGAATCTTTACAGGTAGGGTCGTTTTCTTGGTAACGTAGATAAAATAAGACCTGGCTATCTCGTTTTCTGACTACCGAGCTTTTCTGAGTAAATTCGTTTTGAGTGGCGTAGGTCCCGTTCTGAGAATCAACAATCTCTTCCTTTTTCCAGTCCGAAGGATACTCATACGAGTAACCAGCTTCTTCATCGACGTGTTTTGTCCAAGGAGAATCACTTGGCTTGGGGAGCTTTTGTTCCCCCTTTCGCGTCTCTCTAGTGAAGAGAGTTTGGATGGGCTTATCCCAGTAAGGCATAATTTGGGTTTGAATAAAATAAAAATTGGTGGAAATCACCAAAAAAATAATAAAATATAGGAACGAGATAAAAATGATTTGAATGGCTTTAAGACTGCCTGGACTAGTTTTTTTCATCCAAAACCCACCGCCGTGGGGAAGATGAGGAGGTTGTCTAATGGTTGTGCTTGTTTTTGCGGAGTTTCGCCGCTCTTTTACGTGGGCGTGAATATCTGCGACTATTTTTATAGCTACTAAAAGGATGAGAATACTGACTGGTTGTTTTGTGGCTAGGGCTAAAATCGAACCCAGAATGACTGTTAGTTGCATGACCCCGATCCTAGAATATGGTTGCATCATGAGCGAGGATGGTGTTTGATGGTGTCTTTCGCCGGAAATGAGGTAGTTGTAGATAAAGGAAAAGCCGTGACTACCTGTCAAGAGAAGTATTCCTGGAAGGGCTTTAACGATAATTTCGGCAAGGGTAAGGTTATCTGTGTAAGCGAATAGGCCGACCAAGAACATTAAGGCAAAACCGTGCCCCACCATGAAAACCCCAAAGTGAACGATAAAAAAAGGAATCGATAATAACTTCCAAAAAGTACCGTTTATTAAAGAGAAACTATCCAGATGATTATCATGAGCAAAGACCATTTTTAGGATGGTGTAAAAACCAATTACTCCACTTTCTGCCCAGTACAGAGTTAAAATAGAAGTAAGATTCCAGTGGAAAAACAGTATCCCAAGGATCGGGAGACAGTTTGCCAAGATTAAAAATAAGACAGAAGCACTAAATCTTTTACTACTCATCGGTTATATTATTGCAAAATAAATAATTTCTGAAAATAACTATTCCAGGTACCCCTGTTTCTGTTTGACTTAACGCGAAACTCCCCCCGCCTTTGGCGTGGCAATTCTTCCGCCGATAACCGCCGGATTGTCCTAGTTTGACCGGAGCGGGGGGGGGTGAAGGAGAGTCAAATGACAAGATGCTTTGTTTCCCAAGGACGAGTCCATATAATCGTAATTAGTTCAGCACCTTTGCAACAAAATCGATAGGTGTTTGAAGCTTAAGTCCTAAATGTAATCTATCATAGTTGTAGTAGTGAAGGTAACTATC
>JAGVAV010000017.1 GCA_020060105.1 Candidatus Woesebacteria bacterium
ATATACAGTATTAGAATATTTTGGTCTAGAGTAAACAATCTTGTTAAAATCGGACGGCAATTTAACTTAATTGTCTCAAATGTGTTTGATCTTTTTCAGAGGGAACTTAGGGATAAAAGCGGGGACTTTTTGTTTATACTCTAAGTAAGCTTGTCCATACTCTTTAGCGAGATGTTTATCCTGAATAACCAAAGCGTGATAAAAGCTCAGATAAGTGACAATTGGAACCGTTAAGATAAGGAAAGATAAGGAATTAAGATAGATTCCGATGGCCAGAGCGAAGAAGGGATAGGACAAATTCATCGGGTGGCGAATGATTCCGTAAATTCCTCCAGTAACAAGCTGGGTGGGAGAGGCTTGGACAGGATTTGGAGAACCCTTTCCTTGGGTGATAAGTTGATAAGCAGCCCCCAGATAAATTGGGGAAAAGATTAGCCAAATAATCAAGGCAAAAAATTCATTTAAGGCCTCAGGAAAGGGTTTAGGCAAATTTAGCAGTTGATCTAGTCTCAAAGAGATACTGATAAAAATAACTAAGAAAACACTTAGGAGAAGCGCCGGCCAAAGAAGGGAGAGAAAGATTTCAAATTTGGTTGGGGCTGACTTTGGCGGTTTGGACGGGAGGTTTGAATAGTTATTCATTTACATTGTTTTAGTAGTAGTACCACTTTTTCTGACCGAGGTTTAACCCTTTTTGCCAGCTAGGTAAAAGTTTTTGTTTCGTTTTAAGGTGAAGAAAAAAGGCAGTTAAAAAGCTGGCAATAGAGAAAAAGAAGGCGAAGAGGTTAAACGGTTTGAGATTCCAGCCACCAGTAATGGGGAGAAGAGTTTTTGACGGAACGACCGCGGCAGGAGGGGTAACCTCTACGACAGGTTCCGCTTCTTTGACAGCCGCGATCGCTTCGGCTTCAGCCAGTTCGTCAGCTCGGGCCACCGCTCTAGAGACGGCGATCTCTTCTCTTTCTAGCGTGGGTCTTTCCACCTCAGCTGCTGGAACGACAGCCGCTTCTCGAGGGGGGACGTCTAAGACGGCGGTGGCACAAAGAACAGTATTGTTAATAAAGAAGCGGAAAGTGAACCTTCCCGCTGGGATGTTCTCTATCCGCCAGCTCCAAACCGGATCTTGTGGTCTTGTCTCAGTATCTACGCCAATAAAGGTTGGGGTAATTGGTTCCCTCGGGCCGATCACTTCCAGCCGAACAAAAACATGAGGTTGGTTAGAAGAAACTCGGATGACTAAGCTATCACCTTCTCTTGGATTAGGGGGCTCAAAGGTGATTCTTTCATCTCCGGCGCAGGCCTGGGGAGAAACCGCGGGAACGGTTTGAGCTTGAGCTTGAATTTGCGCGACGGGCGCTGCGCCTTGCTGCTGTTGCTGCTGTTGTTGGATCGCCACTGGTGAAGGGGGTTGAGGTCTTTCCACTTCGATTCTTTCCACTACTCTTGGGGCTTCTGTGGTAACGTCAACTCTTGGTTGGACTTCAACTCTGGGTTGGATTTCTACCCTGGGGGCTTGAATAACTGTAGGGGCAGAGATAACTTCGGGAGTGACGGGAGGAATCTCTACTCTTGGGACCTCCACTATTTCTCTTGGTTGAACTGTAAAACTGGTGGTAGCTGGAGGAAGAACGCCTTGATTGGTGTTTGCCGTGACGATAACTTTTGCCTCGGTAACTTGGCCTTCGGCTCGGACCCTAAATCCTAATTCGGAGTTCCCCGTTGGAATAGTCAATTGACTATTCCAACGCAGAGCTGTCCAGTCTCCTTCCGAACTAATTGTCGGGCTTTGATTAGTTAACCCGGTCGTGGTGTCAGGAACAAAAACAAGCGAAGGGGAAAGAGAGGCCTTGACTTGACTAACTTCTCCGCTTTCACTGCCGGTGTTAAAAATAGTGATCATAATGATCGCTTCTCCTGGGTCTATGGGGCTACCGGTCACGCTAATTCCAAGTTTTGCTTCATTGGCTTTAGTTTGAGAAGAATCTAAGCCAAGAAAGCCGGCTCCGGCGAAGACTACTCCTAGAGCGAGAAAAAAATAGGTTAATTTTTGAAGAAGATAAATGGTTTTCATAAATTTTGATCAGTCAAGTTAAAAAGGTGGTCATAGTTAGTCGGAGACTAACTATGACCTCTTAAGTATTTCTGGCTAAGCCTCAAAAAGGCCAAAAGACCAGAAGCAAGATGAGCACCAAGAGAATAAACATCAGGGCGGCTGCCCACTGCCAAAAGGTTGGGTGCCCGACAACGAGAGCGTAAGCAGCCGGCCAGCGGGCAAAAGAACCCGGAGAGAGTGCGGCCGCAAGGGCAAAGATGAGGGCTAACAACAAGAGCAGAAACAACAGGCCGAGCAAGATGGCTAGCCACGGGTTCTGAGTGATGAATTCCCAGAAGGAGCGAATCTCCATCGGAATGCCGATTGGTATTGGCGTGGGAGTTGGTTCCGGGGTGATTGTTACCACTGGAACAACGACAACGGGGGTTGGAACAACGACGACGGGAGTTGGGACAACGATAATCACTGGAGTAGGTGTAACGGGAATTATCACTGCCGGAGGGATTGGCGTTACCCGTTCTTCGAAGGTGAAGACGAATTTGATCACTTCCCCGGGTTGGGCTAACGCTTGCCGGTTTGAACTTATCTTGGTGCCGTCCCGGAAGACGCTGATTTCCGGATCCCGAAGATCTCGGAAGGCGGGAGTATCGGTTTCGAAGTGAACTCTAACCTCCGTTTGATCCTCAATGATTTGGGTCCAGACGACCACGCCGTCCTCATTTGTCTGGGCGACCGATCGAGAAACATTTCCGTCAAAGTCGACTTCAAGGATAACCGGAATGTTGCCGATACCTCTTCCCAGATGCCTTTCAATTACGACTTCAATAACGACTGGCCCTTGGCTGCCCTCTGCCTCGAAGGAGGCTAAGAGCGGCAGGGACAACGCAAAGAGGATCACTAGAAACCATCGGACTTCTTTAATGATCTCTCCCACTCTTTTCCTCCTGAGTGTTAAGAAGTTAGGGATTTTGTTGGAATATTAATAACACCCTTGAGGATGTTTGTCAGCAGTCAATTTATACCTTCCTCTAGAGGTAAGAGAGTTTAAGAAAGGGGTGGGGGTTGATTTGAGGTAGAGAGGGGGTTTGGTTGGGATTTTGTTTTACTCTTGAGAAAAAAGGAGACGATAAAAAGCAGTCCCCCGAGGAGGAAAATAACCAGAGTTTGGGTTTGAATATTGGTAAAAAACTGGTTAAGGATGGATTTTATAAAAGAAAGAAGGAAATTATTCATCAAAGGGGGAAGGCTTAACTTGGCAAGAAGTTGCGGAAGGAGGCCAAAAATGACGTTAACAACCAGGAAAGAGAAAATCAAAGGAGTAATTGAAGCGGAAGTTAGGACGGTAGAAATCCAACGGGTGAAGGACTTTAAGTTCTTGGGAAAGAGCAATAGAAGAAAGATAAATGTTAGAACCAAAGCCCCGAAAGAAAAATTAATCAAGACGGGGATTAATCTCATGACTTCTCTTGGGGTGGCTAGATGATCGGTAATTTCCGGAAAATTTTGATCGCTTAAGATTATTTCATCGGGAATTTCTTCTAAGAGGTGTGTGAAAAACCTGTCAGAAAAGAGCTGATTTAAAACTTCTTCAGGCGGGCGGCAGTCTGGCAAAGACGGCTGGAGGGCTAGGTTTCGAACTTCATTTTCGGTGCACGGTTTCTTTTTCGAAAGCTTTTCTTCTAGAAATTTTTCTAGTTTAAACGATAAGTCCTTTTTAAGAGGCTGAGGGGAGATTTTTATTTGGAAGTGGTCGCTTTGACCAAGAAGGTACGGAAAGATTTGGTCAATTGCCCTTTCAGTTTGATTTTGGAGCCAGTCCGGAGGAATTGAGGATTGGGCTAGATCTTTTAAATCGGTTTCACCTAGCGGAAGTCCCTTTAGGGAAAGATCTTGTGACTCTAGAAAGTAATCCATTCCTAAAGAAGGTAATTGCTGATAAACCCCTTCTTCTAGAAGGCGGGTTTTGATAAATTCTTTATTAAAGAAAGTTATGTTAGCGTTATATAAGTAAAGGACAGAAGAGAAAAGGAAGACAAAGACTGAAAATAGGCAAGAAATAAAGATTCTTTTCATATTGTTCAAAGTGAAACTAAAAATAACTAGGGCTGTAAAGGTAAAAAATTCGTAACCCTGGTCTAGAATCAAGATACTTATCTAGCGGCGAAAATAAAGAGACATTAAATCGGCCGCTCAGGTTTTCCAGGATAGATTCCCAAAAACTGGATTGGCCATACTCTATTACTGAAGCTTCTTTAAGGTTAGCTAATTTTTGAGCCTCCCCAATGGCTTGATCCAAACCCCCGATTTCGTCAATCAAATTCATTTCCATAGCCGACTTGGCGCTGTAGATTCGTCCGTCAGCGGCTTTTTTGACTTCCTCCTCCGTCAAACCCCTTCCTTGAGAGACAGCTTTGACAAAATTTTCATAACTGTCGTCAATTAAACCCTCAATGATAGACTTTTCTTTTTCTGTTGGTTGTCTAAATTCGCTAAGTAAGTCTTTATGGGGACCACTTTTAAAAACAATGTTTTTAACACCGTATTTGCTGGCGAGCTCCTCAAAATTTAAATAAGAGATTATGACTCCAATGCTGCCGGTTAAGTTTGATGGGTTGGCGACAATTTTATCAGAGGCTACGGCAACATAGTAGCCGCCCGAAGCGGCAATATCCGAAAAGTAAGCGACAACTTTTTTACCAGAAACTTTCTTGAATTTTAGAATTTCGCGATAAATTTCTTCGGAAGCTACGGCGGAGCCGCCAGGGCTATTGACTCGGAGAATAACAGCTTTCACCTTATCGTTGGAGGAGAGCGAGCTTAAGATATTTTTTACTTTTCGGGCGGAGGTGAAATCTTCGGAGAAGCTGCCAAGTCCCCCGCCGGGTTTTTTCTCAACGATTATTCCGTCGATGTTAACTAAAGCGATTACGTCTTCCCCAGAACCACTGATTAAAGCCCCCTTTTTGGCTTGATTTTCAATTTCGGATCCGATGGAAGAAACTAAGCCGGCGATAACAAGAAACGGTAAGATCAAAAAGGAAAAAGTAATCAGGAAAACAACAAGGCAACTCTTTCGGTGTCTGGATAAAAAAGAGGGCTGGGGAACCAAAGAACTACCGCATTGTTGGCAAAACCTAGCCTCGGGGGGATTTGATGTTTGACACTTTAGACAATCCAATTTAGGCAACTCCTCATAGAAGTCGATTAAGTGGCTTTATTTTACACTTTAACCTAGGCAAGTTGCAACAGGAGTTTTAACGGTTTTTGCTTGAAGCCTCCTTTGATTATTCTGTTTTCAAAGCTTCGATTGGGTCTAATCGGGAAGCCTTGTTTGCCGGGTAAAGGCTGGCAATTAAAGCAATGATAGTGGAAATGCTAATGGTAACGAGGGGAATCCAGATAGGAAAGGTCGAAACATTGAAGGTGGGAAACTCTTTTAAGAAGGTTTGGTGTGCTATTTGGTTGATGACGTAGCTGAAAACTTGGCCTAGGGCGATACCGATTAGTCCTCCGAGGAAACCAATTAAGCTTCCTTCAATGATAAACAACCAGCGGATGGTGTTAATATTTGCCCCAAGAGATTTCATCAAGCCAATTTCCGAAGTTCTTTCGTAGGTAGACATAATTAAAGTGTTGATAATCATCAAAGAGGCGATGACCAGGGCGATCACCCCAAACAAGCTTAGGATAAACTGAATAACTCTAAAGATTTGTCCAATCGCCCCTAGCATGTCCTCTGGAGTTTGGGTTCCGTAACCCAAACTCCGAATTTTTTCGGCGACTTTGGGAACTTCTTTCTGATCATTTACCTTAACCACAACTAAATCAATAGGTTGATTTGGCTGGTGTAAACTGGGATTATTGGAGGTGAAACGGGCCATTTCTTTTCCGTCTTCCGGGGTCACCATTATTTCTGTCGAAGCCAGAGTCTTTTCCGTTACCCCGGTTATTTCAAAACGAAATTCTTTTTCCTCCCCTTCCTGGAAAAACCCAAGGTTTTGTTTTACTTTAATGTAAATGTTTTTACCTAAAATTTCGTCGGCAGAGTTAAGTTGCCAGACTTTTAAGTATTGATAGGCGATAACAGCTTTCCCTCGCTCCTTTTCCTCAAAATACTTTCCTGAGGCTAACTTAATTTTTTCTAACTTGTAAGGGGTGGGAACGGAAACTTGGACCTCATAGTTTTTCTGATCTTCCTCAAGACGGACTGACTTGGCTTGGACCTTAATCGGTTCGTCGACTCTGGCGACGTAAGGAAGGTTAGAGAGAGTTTTAATATCCTTTTCGTTAAGAGATCGGCTTTGGCTGACGGGTTTCTCTCCATTAATTTCTTGGGGAGGTGCGCCAAGTTGACTCGCTCCGGCGGTAAACTTGCCAAAGTTCGGATCAGCGGCCACGTGGATGGTGTCTAGAGGCACGAAGGTGGTGAACTGCTTGGTGATAAAATCCTCTACCCCGGTTCCTAAAGAAACCATAACGCTAATAAGAGAGGCGCCGATGACTACGGCAAAAGTTGTGAGAAGAGTTCTTAACTTCCTTTGGCTCAGATTACTGGCGGCCATTAAGAAATAATCGCTTAACTTCATATCTTTTTACTGATAATTCTGCTTCCTTCTCGGATAAAGACGTTATTCTTTGATAAAGTACCTAAACTTTTACAATCGACAATTTCCCCGTCTTTAAGACAAATGGTTTTATCGGCGTGTTTAGAAATTTCAGGGTCGTGAGTGGCAACGACCAAAGTGATTTTACGTTCTTTATGCAGACTTTTTAAGATTTCCACGATTAGTTCTCCGGTGCTAGAGTCGAGGTTTCCGGTCGGCTCATCCGCGAGAAGAATTTTTGGGTTATTGATAATCGCTCGGGCGATGGCGACTCGCTGACGCTCTCCTCCCGAAAGCTCTTTTGGCTTGTGAGCTAATCTTGTAGTTAGAAGAACCAAAGCGAGCAGTTCCTTTGCTTTTTTCTCCCTTTCCTTGCGGGGAACCTTTTTGAAAACTAAAGGCAAAGCGACGTTCTGGACACAATTATAAGTTGGCTGAAGATGAAAGTTTTGAAAAATATAGCCGATCTTTTCATTTCGAAACTTGGAAAGGAATTGGTCGCCCCCGTGAGTGATATCGTAGTTATCAACGATAACTTCCCCCACGGTGGGCTTTTCTAAGCCGGCGATGATGTGCATGAGAGTAGATTTCCCGCTTCCAGAGGGGCCGGTAACGGCGACAAATTCCCCGTCTTCTATTTTGAGGTTAACTTCATTTAGGGCTCGAACGTTTTCGTGCCCCATGGGATAAAATTTTGAGACATTCTTAAGCTCAATCATAGGCAGCTAATAATATAATAGCTTCTTTTTAGCAAGCAATCAATCACGAAAACTTCTTACTCGTTGATAATTTTTAACTTTACGCGGATTGGCGCTTTAATTCTGGGAGACGATTTTCTCGCTCGCTTCCGCCATTCTTTCAAGAATCACGGAGCCTTCTTTTTCCGAAAGGAGGCGAGGTTGGGAGTAGTCCTCAATGAGGACAGGGTAAAATCTAACGTCGATTAACTTATTGGCGTAAAAGATATATTTTCCCACTACCCCCTCTCGTGTTTCTTGAGACCACATCTGGTCGAAAATAAAGTTGCCCAAGGCGTAGGTAATGAGCCTTCCTTTATACATTTCCAGTCCCTGAACCCAGTGAGGATGGTTGCCGATGATCAAATCCGCTCCGGAATCAATCATCAAATGGGCAATTTCCCGGGGGTTATCTGGCGCGACCCCAGGCGAAACTTCTGGGACGGAAACGTATTCCTTACCCCAGTGAGGAGCCACGATAACCAAATCAGCTTTAGTTTTAGCTTCGATAATTTTTTCTTTAATGTCAGCTTTATCAAAAGAAGGCCCAACCCCGTTAAAACCTAGAAAGGCGAATCTCTGACCCTTAATTTCTTTAATTAAAATATTATCTAGTCCGGTGTAGTCAAGATGATTTTCAGTCAGCAATTGAATAGTTTGCTCTAATCCTTCCTTTCCGTAATTTCCGCTGTGATTATTGGCTAAACTGACTATGTCGACTCCGGCCCCGGTTAGCCCTTCAACGAACCTTTGACTTCCGCAAAAAACCATTCCTTCTCTAGTAACCGGGCAGTTTTTGGTTAGAGGCGCTTCTAAATTGACAAACGTTAAATCAGCTTCTTTTAAAAAGTCGGCCGTTTTTTCAAACGGGTACTTAAAGTTGTTATAGCTAGCCATTTTATAATTGACCGAGCGGGCGGGAATGACATCTCCAGTGGCGGTCAAAGTGACTAACTTTTCGGGATCTAGGTTTTCAAGATCGACTAAAGATTTTTGGTTTTTTGAGCCTTCAAAAATGCTTTCAAGAGTCAGGTTCGGGATTTCCTCCGGTTTGAGAAAGTCCGCCGAGGTTTCTAGGCCAGCAGTTCCTGAAGAGGCTACGGAGATTTCTTCCGAGTCGCTTGGAGTAGTCGGCTTATTCAATAAGTTTGATTTTCCCTGCCCTTGAAGGAAGAAAAAGCTTGTACTAAATAGAAGAAAAAGGGAGAAAATTCCAATGATTTTTAAATAGTTTCGGCGAGTTTTTTGATTCATTACTTTCCTCCCAACTGAACGCTAAGGATAAGGAAAACAATAAAGAAAGAGACCAAATAAAGAAAGGCTTGAGAAGGAGTAGGCCGAAAAGTGGTTAGGAAAAACCAGCGGGTGAGGTTGCCAAACTTTTTAAATTCTTGAGACTGTTCTAGAAGTAAATGAATTAAGGTGCCGAAAATAAGACCAAGGACGAAAGAGCTTGCGTTGATAAAGAGCGCGTAAAGGGCTAAAAGGACCAAAGCTAGTTGAAAAATGACGTTGTGAAGGGTTCTTTCCGAGGACTTTTCAAAGTCTTCCCACCCGGCGAAAAGAGGTTTGAGCTGAAGCCGAAAAAGATTTTGGCGAACAGTGGTTGAGGACGGAAGGCTTGGTTGAGTGGCGGTGATGAAGGCCAACCGGTCTAGGAGGTCGATTAAAAAAATTCCCAGGAAACCTCCGCCGACGATAGCCCAATCTGTTTTGCCCCGAAGGAGAGTAACAAGGACGAAATAACCTGTTGTCACGGCTAACTTAATCACCCAAGGCTTCATAACTTTGTTTTAACAGAAAAAGGTATGGATGTCAAAAAACAAGAAGGGAAAAAGACTAGAGAGACTCGATTTTTATAGATTTAATTTTATCACCCACCTTTAGGTTTAAAACTGCTTCTGCTCCTTCGATGAGCTGGCCGAAATTGGTGTATTGATTATCAAGCCAACCCGCGTCTGTGGTGTTGATGAAAAATTGACTATCGTTACTAATGTTTATATCCATTCCTCTAGCCACCCCTAAGGAACCGGGGGTAAAGGAGCGGGGGTTTAGCTCCGTTTCCATCTCTCCCCCACCCGTTCCGTTGCCTAAGGGATCGCCGCCTTGAACAACCCAATCTTCGACTCGGTGAAAGATGAGCCCGTTGTAGTATCCCTCGTTAACCTTCTTTTCAAAGTTGGCGACTGTTTTTGGGGCGATTTCAGGCAAAAGAGCTAATTTAAAGGTGCCCCCTTTTTCTAGCTCGACCGCGGCGACCTTATTAGGATTTGGGTTTTCCTTTTTGAACTTTTCAATCGATTCATTAAGAGCTACTAGTTTTTCGGTGGGGAACTGACTAACTTTTGATTGATTATTCGAGCTAGAGCCTTGATTACTTTTTTCAGCAGCATTGCTACACCCGACCAAAACGACCAGAGCGAGAATTAGAAATAGCGGAAATAGAAAACTTTTCACATTAATAATTTAACAAAAATACTTACCATTTCCAAGTCCTTGGATCTAACTTTACTTTAAAGCCATAAAAATTGATAATGTCTACCTTAACGACACTTGTAAAGGAGACGAGTCAACGTGCCGGCAAAAAAGAAGGTTTGCCTGGTGGTGCCAGAGGAAGACACTTGCGAGCTTCTGACCACAGTTTTAGAGTGGGAGGGTTACGAAGTCAGTTCCCTGGCCGTTGGGGAAGGAGATTTGGGTCAGTTGCTGAGTCAATCTCCCGATCTTCTGATCATTGACTTCTTGCTAAACTGGCAGGAAGGTTGGGATTTCTGCCAAAGATTGGCAGGATCGACGGAAGGAAAAAAGATTCCCGTGATCGTTTTATCTGCCTTACCTGATTCTATTATCCAGGCACGCAAGGTCTTGGGGAGCCAGGTCAAAAGCGAATTGCAAAAATCGTTTGACTTGAGTGACTTTCTAAGAGAGGTTCGGAAGGTTGCCGGTTTTGAGCCTTGAACTAGGAGCTGTAGGGGTGGGTTTATTCAACGGATCTACCCCCCTACTTTGTGGGCTTTTCCGAGGTTTTATTGTCCTGATAATATTTTTTACCGATCAACTTTTCAGGGAGATGAGTTTCGTTTTTTAACTTATCTGGCGGGTAGTGGTAGGGATACTTGTAATTTTCTCCGTAGCCAAGATCTTTCATTAGTTTAGTGGGGGCGTTACGCAGTTTTAGCGGGACGGGTAAAGCCCCGTATCTTTGGATATCCTCTCGAGCCAAATTTTCGGCTTTGTAAGCCCGATTGTCTTTTGGGGCGCAAGCCAGATAAGCGGTGAGCTGAACTAGAATCACCTTACACTCTGGCAAACCGATTACTTCGCAGGCTTGAAAAGCGGAAACAGCCAGGATCAAAGCCTGAGGGTCAGCGTTGCCAATATCTTCAGCGGCAAACCTAATTAGCCGACGGGCGACATAGGCAGGGTCTTCACCAGCTTCCAGCATTCTTAAAACGTAGTAAATAGCCGCGTCAGGATCGCCTCCGCGCAAAGACTTATGAACGGCGCTGATAAGGTTGAAGTGTTCTTCTCCGGTTCGGTCATGCTTAAGATGCCGGTGTTGAAGAGCCTCCTCAATAACTTCTACGGTGATTTTGGCAGATTTTTCTTGGGATTGGTTTTGTCTGGCTAAATTGGCGCCAATTTCTAAAGAATTTAAAGCAACTCGCGCGTCTCCGTGAGCGGCGCTGGCTAAAAATTCCAAAGCTTTCGGTTCGACTTGAAGTGATTGATCGCCTAAACCCCTTTCTTTGTCGGTCAAAGCTTTCTGAAGGAGTTCTTTAAGATTAGTTTCGGTTAAAGGTTGAAAAACCAATACTTTTGATCGGGAAAGGAGCGGGGTGTTCACTTCAAAACTGGGATTTTCGGTGGTGGCTCCGATAAGAACAATGGAGCCGTCTTCAACATGAGGCAAAAAAGCGTCCTGTTGGGCTTTGTTAAAACGATGGAGTTCATCAATGAAAAGAACCGTTTTCTGATTGTAAGCTTTCAGTCTAACCTTCGCTTCTTCGACAATTCGCTTAACCTCGTTTATTCCTGAAGTGACGGCGGAAAAATGCACAAAATACGACTTTGTCAGACTGGCAATAACTCTGGCTAACGTGGTTTTCCCTACTCCTGGGGGTCCCCAGAAAATCATCGAGAAAAGCCGATCGTTTTCAAGCGTTTTCCGCAATAACTTATTCGGACCAAGAAGGTGCTCTTGGCCAAGAAAGTCATCGAGAGTTCGCGGGCGCATTCGGGTAGCCAATCCCCCTCCATCCTTTGACTCACTGGAAGCGTGAGAGCTAGGAAGGTTGAGAGGGACGGCCCCCGAGAAAGGAGGTGATGTTTTCACAAGTTAAGTTTACCAAAATATAGCCGAATGTCAAGAGTGGATTAGAGATTAACCTCTAATCCGTCATAAGCGATGTGAAAGTTTGGCCCGCCGTGCTCTTGGACGTATTTTTCCAGCTTTTCGTGAGGAGCGGAAATATTGCCGTGACCAATATGAGTAAAGTAAACACTTTTCGCTTTTAATCTTTTGGCCAAAGCGATCCCTTCGGAAATTGTTTCATGTCCCCACCCTTTGGGTCCGGCCTTTTTCAGAGAAGATCCGTCAATTACGAGAACGTCGAGTTGCTTGGCCAGGTTGGCCGATTCTTTAGGCAACGCGGCAAAATCAGGAATATAAGCAAAAGATTTATCTTTTTCTGTTAGTTTGACTCCCACGGTGGGTATCTTTTGAGCATGTTTGACGGGAAACAAAATCGCTTGGAGACGATTTAGTTTAAGTGTTTTCAGAGGTTCAGCAACACTCTTGATCGCTTTTTCTAGGGCGACTCCTTGTTGGGAAATGATTTTAAAAGTTTCTTCCAGGGAGTATAGCGTTATTTTTCCTTTCTTATTATAGAGATGATCAATATCCCATAAACCAAAAGTGTGATCGGGGTGGGCGTGAGTGATAAAGACGGCGAATATTTTTTCCGGTTGAGCCTCCTTGATTAGATGAGTGTAGGTGTCTGGGCCGGCGTCAAGGAGAATAGCTTGGTTAACTAAGACTTGAGACCGAGTTCTTTTATCTCTGGGATCTTGGGAGTCGCAAATTTCACAGTGATGCCCAAGCCTTGGCAAAGGCCAACCGGAAGAAGTGCCTAAAAACTTAATTTGCATATAATGATTATAAATCCCCCCCCCCAAGCTTGAATTTCAAGCTAATCTAAGGTAAAATCAGGATAGTTAAAAGTTAAAATTGCAAAGTTAAAAGTTGTGAGCAAGAAAATTTGTTACGCCGGGGTGGCGGAATATCAGCCTGCTCGCTTTGCGTCCAGCTGATATTTTCAAGCATAGCCTACGGCTATTAGCTTGAAAAGTGGCAGATTCTTTAACATCGCACATAAGTTGTTTGGTCAAGTTGGGTTTTGTTGCGCCGGGGTGGCGGAATTGGCAGACGCGCATGGTTTAGGACCATGTTCCCGCAAGGGATTGGAGGTTCAAATCCTCTCCTCGGCACCACCCTTCGTCTGGCACAGCCGGACTTTGAGTGGCAGGCCAATTGATCTGCCTAATTAAGATCAGCCTTAGTTTGTTTGAAATACTTCGAAACTTTAGGTTTTGAGTATTTTCTTGCCAAGCCTTAAATTGTGTGCTATGATCAACAATATGTTGGAGCACTCTTTAAAAACCGGCTTAAGCTTTGGCTTAACTTCCGCTATTATCACGACTTTGGGGCTAATGGTCGGTTTGAGTTCGGGCACGAGCTCGAAATTGGTAGTAATTGGAGGAATTATTACCATTGCCGTGGCCGATGCCTTTTCTGACTCTTTAGGAATTCACGTCTCAGAGGAGTCGGAGAATCGTCATACTCCAGCAGAGATTTGGAAATCCACTTTGGCCACTTTTTTTGCCAAGTTTTTGTTCGCCCTCACTTTTTTGATTCCGGTGTTGCTTTTTGCTCTTACCACAGCCATTGTCATAAACATTGCTTGGGGTTTAATCGCTCTTTCTGCCCTTAGTTTTGCCTTAGCGCTGGAACAACGGATTAAGCCTTGGAAAGTAATTGGCGAACACTTAGCGATTGCTTTGATTGTAATAGCTTTAACTAATTTAGTCGGCAATTTTATCAGGGTGACTTTCGGAAGCAATTTTTGAGAGTTCTAAAAACACTTGAATCTGCCCATGAAATTAGATATTTCTGGCCAGCGAGTTAATTTAAGGATGCTTAAAAAGGGAGACGCTTTGGTGATTTTTCACCAGGCTAACGACCCTGAAATCAGCCGATTTACTTCTCTACCCCACCCTTACGCTTTGAAGCGCGCTTACGATTTTATCAAAAAAACTCAGCAACAAATCCGACGGGAAAGTGCTTATGAGCTTGGTATTGAGTTAAAAGAGAGTGGTCAGATAATTGGCATGATGAGTTTGATGGATATCGATTACCATCATAAAAATGCTCGGGTGGGTTATTGGGTTGGCAGAAGTTACTGGGGCCAAGGATTTGCTTCCGAGGCTTTAGGATTAATCCTTCATTTCGCTTTCAAAAAATTAAAACTTCATCGAGTCAGCGCCATTGTGATGCATCTTGATATACCTTCGGTAAGGGTACTGGAGAAGGCGGGTTTTAAGCTTGAAGGGAGACTAAGAAAAGCGAATTTTGAAAATGGGGTTTGGGTGGATGATTTGCTTTACGCGATTCTAAGGGAGGAGTATGAGGTTTAATCGAGCTTACCTTATGCAGTGGTTGGGATTAGTCGATATCATAAGCTTATTTCATCATGTTCATCATGTCCGCCATCCTCACGGTATCCACCGCGTTCATCACGCCGGAGGGCGGCACGCCGGAGTAGAGGCTGGCTTGAATTATAAAATTAGACACTGTAAATGCCGTAAGCATCAAATCAACAAAGAATACGCGATTGGGTACGGAATGAATGAAAACCTGGAAACAGTGGAGGTGAAGATTCGCTTCGTTGAAAAATGTCGGGAAGGAGGCTGGCACGTTGAAAGCGGGATTAAGGAATAAACAAGCCTTTGTTAGGATATTGTTTTTTCTCTAGAAGCAAACGAGAATGGATGTGGAGGATATGAATTGTTTATTCCTGTTGTTTTAGGAACGGCTCGGGAAGGGCGCCAATCGGAGAAAGCGGCTAAGTTCGTATACCAGGAAGTTAAAAGATTTGGCGTAGAGACCGATCTTGTTGACGTCCGTAATTATTTGCTATTAGCCACGGATAACACCGAAAGATCAGTCATGGCTAAGAAGTGGTCAGAAATTATGAGCCGGTCGGATGGTTTGATTATCATCTCTCCCGAATATAACCACGGCTACCCAGGAGAATTAAAGCAAATGATTGACTTGATCTACCCGGAGTATGCGAGGAAGCCCTTGGGGATTTGCGGGGTTTCCTCAGGTTTGTTGGGAGGGGGCCGAATGATCGAACAACTGCGGTTAGTCAGCATTGAACTTCGGATGGTTCCGATCAGAGAAGCCATTTATTTCCCTCAGGTGGCAGACTTATTTGATGAACAAGGAAAGATTAAAGATTACGGTTATTACTCAAAGCGAATAAAGACGTTTTTAGAGGAACTAGTTTGGTACGCTAGGGCTTTGAAAGAAGCCAGAGAAAGAAGAATTTTAAATAGGAGGCCTTTATGAAAGAGTTAAAAGTTTATCAGTTACCCCCGCTCCCCTACCCTTACAACGCTCTTGAACCCCACATGTCTGAGGAACAACTCCGGCTTCATCATGATAAGCACCACCAAGCTTATGTGACGAAGGCAAATTCGATTCTTGAGAAATTTGATCAATCAAGGAAAGAAGGAACAGAACTAAGTGTCGGACCAATGTTAAAAGAACTTTCCTTTAACATTGGCGGTCACGTTCTCCATTCACTTTACTGGCCGAACATGGCTCCGGCAGGCAGTGGTGGAGGTGGCGAACCGAGCGGAAAATTAGCCCAAGTTCTAAACGAAGAGTTTGGCAGCTTTGACCGCTTTAAAAAAGAATTTAGCCAAACGGCGGTAAGCGTGGAAGGTTCGGGCTGGGCGGCTCTAGCCTACTGTAAAATG
>JAGVAV010000010.1 GCA_020060105.1 Candidatus Woesebacteria bacterium
AAAAGATAAGCTATCTTTCGAGAGATTAAATTAACAATCATTTAAGCAGGCCTTTCTAAAAAGAAGTGTAAGTTATCCTAAAGAGGATGTCAAGACGGAGAAAGAAGTAGAGAGTTGACAAAAGCGTTTGAATGTTGTAATAATAGTAACAGTAAATATTATAATATTATTATCAACTTGGTCTTTATACGCCCGTTTAACGAAAGTTGCAAATTGAAGTATTTTTGAACTTCTTTACGCGAAAAATATCGCCACGGTTAAATCCAGATTAAATCGGGATAATCGGAGGAAGATATTTTGAATATAAATTACCGTTCTTATTCGCCTCAGTTCTTATCAGGAGAAATTATTATTACTGATTAACCCAAATTCCAAAGTTGCTTGCTAGTTTGTGAAGGATGAGCGATGGTTAAATCCGCGAAGTTGCCTCATAACTTAGAAAGAATAATAATCGTTCGGGCTCTTCACCTAGGAGATCTTTTATGCGCCGTTCCGGCTTTTCGCGCTCTAAGACACTTTTATCCAAGAGCAGAGATTGCTTTGGTCGGTTTAGATTGGGCTCAGGGTTTTGTTGGACGTTACTCTCACTATCTCGATCGGTTTTGGCGCTTTCCGGGTT
Organism: Candidatus Woesebacteria bacterium; assembly: GCA_020060105.1. GTDB lineage: Bacteria > Patescibacteriota > Microgenomatia > Woykebacterales > 2-01-FULL-43-14 > JAGVAV01. The sequence continues at coordinate 620 of JAGVAV010000010.1, forward strand.
ATCCGGGAATGCTGGAAAAAGAAGTTGATCCGAAAAAGACGCTAGATTTTTTGAAAGCAGTTCAGAGAGAAAACTACGATTTAGCTATTCAGATGCACGGAGATGGTCTGGCCAGCAGCCCTTTTACCCTGCTTTTAGGGGCGAAAGTAACTCTTGGTTACTATCGCCAGGGTTTTGCTAACCCCGGTTTGGATTTCGCTCTGCCTAGCAGCCAAGAAGATTCGGAAATTTTGCGAAATTTAAAGCTTCTTCGAAGGATAGGTATTGAGTCTTGTGAAACCTCCGTGGACTTTCCCTTGACGAAAGAAGATGAGAAAGAGCTGCTGGCTTTGGAAAAAGAATTTAAGTTCCCCTCAGGCAAAGCCTTAGTGGGAATTCATCCCGGGGCGAGAGCGGCTTCCCGACGGTGGAGCCCGGCAAATTTTGCTCAGCTAGCCGACCAGTTGGCAGAAAGATATGACGCTCAACTAATTATCACTGGCAGTAAGGAAGAAGCGGCTATGGTTAACCAAGTTTCTTCTTATATGAAAAAATCAGCCATTAATCTAGCCGGCCGAACTTCCTTGGGAGCTTTAGCCGCGCTGATCGCCAAACTTTCCTTATTTGTCGGCAACGATACTGGACCGGCTCACCTCGCCTACGCTTTAGGGACTAAAAGCGTGACGATTTTTGGCGACTCTGATCCCAGACGCTGGGCTTCTCTTAATCGGGCGGATCACAAAATTATTTATAAAGAAGGAAGGATTGAGGCGGTGGGGGTGGGGGAAGTCTTGGGGTTGGTAGAGAAGTTAATCAGCAACAGAAAGTTTAGGGGGGTATATGAAAAGGTTAAAGATTCTGATTTGGCATATTCATGGTAGTTACCTAAATTATTTGACTTATGCTCCTCATGACTTTTATCTACCCACCGAAGCGGAAGGATCGATAGGTTACCTAGGAAAAGGTAAGACTTTCGCTTGGGGAGAAAATGTATTTGAGGTGCCCTCGGAAAGGGTCAAAGAATTGAACCTTGATTTAATTATTTATCAATCCCCGAAGAATTATTTAGAAGATCAACACGAGATTTTAACCGCGGATCAGCGGCGTTTGCCCAAGATTTATTTGGAACACAATACCCCCCGGGAGCACCCGACAGACACGAAACATTTAATTAACGATCCGGGAGTTTTACTAGTTCACGTGACCCACTTTAACAAGCTTATGTGGGACAATGGCCGGACTCCGGTGAAGGTTATTGAGCACGGGGTGGCGGCTAATTTATCTGATCCCTACCAAGGAAATTTAAACAAGGGAGTGGTGGTAATTAACGAACTTAAGAGAAGAGCCCGAATTGCCGGTTTTGATATTTGGGAAAAGGTTCGAAACGAGGTTCCTCTGGACTTGATCGGTTTGGGCTCCTCGGAATTAGGCGGAAGGGGAGATATCCCGCACAAAGATTTATTAAATGAATTAGCCAACTATCGATTTTTCTTCAACCCAATTCGCTATACCAGTTTACCCCTATCTTTGATTGAAGCGATGACTGCAGGCTTGCCAGTCGTGGCCTTGGCCACGACCGAAGTGGCCACGGTTGTGGAGAACGGAGTCTCGGGATTTGTTTCTAACGACTTGGATTATTTGATTGAGAGAATGAAGTTTTTGTTAAACGATAAAGAAGAAGCGGAAAGGTTGGGGAAGATAGGGAAAGAAATGGCCACATCCAGGTTTTCAATTGAGAGGTTTATTAGAGACTGGAATGAGGCGTTTGAGGAGGTTGTTTCCTATAAATCTTGATTAATGAGCAATGATTTAAAGATTAAAGAATTCTATTTTGATTGTTAAAAGAGTAAGAGCTCACTAATCCTCAATCGTTAATCTTTAATCAAAGAATTTCTAACTTTTGAATCGGATTCGATCAGGTTTGAACTTTGATCTTAATAGGGTTGGTGCTTTATGAAAAGGTTTCCGAAAAGGAAAATAGCTTTAATAAGTGAACACGCTTCTCCGATTGCTCGATTAGGCGGGGAAGACTTTGGTGGTCAAAACGTTTACGTTAATCACCTGAGTTTGGCTTTAGCGCGGTTGGGCTATGAAGTAGATGTTTTTACTCGCCAAGTGAGCGCCGAAGAACCCAAGATTCATCGGTGGGTAAGGGGGGTAAGGGTAGTTAATTTAAAGGCTGGTCCTTTGATTACCTTAAAGAAAGATTTTCTCTTACCTTACATGAGAGAGTTTTTAAACAGCTTTTTGACTTTCTGCAAAACGGAAGGGTCTTCTTATGATTTGGTCCACGCTAACTTTTGGATGTCTGGTTTAGTGGCGATGGAGATTAAAAAGATTTTAGGGACACCTTTTGTAGTTACTTTTCACGCTTTGGGAAGGATTAAGAAGCGACACCAAGGGCAAGCGGATACCTCTCCTAACGAGAGAATCCCAATTGAAAGACTGGTTATGAGAGAAGCGGACAAGATAATTGCCGAGTGTCCCCAGGAAAGAGAAGATCTAATCAACCTTTACGGCGTTTCGACGGATAAATTGGAGATTATCCCGGCGGGAGTGGACACGAAAGTTTTTTATCCCATCTCAAAGACTTGGGCCAGGAGAAGACTGGGTCTTTCTCCAAGAGAAAATATCGTTTTATGTTTAGGTAGAATGGTCCGGCGAAAGGGAGTAGAAGAAGTTATTCGGGCAGTTTATCGTTTAGGGAGGGAGAAGGGATTTTTGGTTCGTTTATTGGTGGTGGGAGGGGAAAGCGACAAGCCGGACCCAAAGCTAACTCCAGAAATTGGTCGGCTAGCCCAAGTTGTGAAGTCTTTAAAGCTGGAAGATCAGGTTATTTTCGTTGGCCGGAAAGGTGTCCCCTTAAGCCGTTACTACTATAACGCCGCCGACGTTTTTGTTTCAACTCCCTGGTACGAACCCTTTGGCCTAACTCCCTTAGAGGCCATGGCCTGTGGCTGTCCGGTTATTGGTTCGGGGGTGGGGGGAATCAAATACACGGTAAAGGAAAACCAGACTGGATTTTTAGTGCCTCCTCAGGACGATAAGGCTTTGGCCGACAAATTGTTTTTGCTGTTGAGGGATAAAAAGTTGCAGCTTAAGTTTGGAAAAAAGGCTTTAGAGAATATTTACGAGAGATTTACTTGGAATGCGGTGGGTATTTCAGCGGCGGCGCTTTACGAAAAAGTAATTAGTCCGATAGAAGAGGTAGAAGTTTCCGAAGATCAGCTAGATTATGACTTATCACCAGTTTATTTTTCTCAAGTGAGGAGGAAAAGATGACCGATCTGGAAGGGAAGGTGGCCATTTTGACCGGAGCGGCCCGAGGTTTAGGTCAGGCGACGGCTCAGTCTTTAGCTGGAGCTGGCCTGGCGGTTTCTTTGATCGACTTTCGAGATGATGTGGAAGGGGTGGCGAAGGATTTACAAAGTCGCGGGCATCGGACTTTGGCCATTAAAGCCGACATTACCGATCAAGGCCAAATTAGAGCCGCCGCCGAAAAAACTGCCCAAGAGTTTGGCCGGATAGATATTTTAATAAATAACGCCGGAGTTGACTACACTCTCCCGATTGACGAAATGAGCCTTGATCAGTGGGATAAAGTTTTGGCGGTTAACCTAAGAGCCCCTTTTATCTTTACCAAGACAGTTATGCCTTTTATGCAAAGGCAAAAAGGAGGACATATTATTAATATCGCCTCTACCGCCGCCAAGAGAGCTTGGGCGAATGCTTCGGCTTACCACGCGAGCAAGTGGGGTTTATTGGGCTTTACTCATGCCCTTGGGGTGGAAGGAAGAGCTTACAATATCAAAGCTACCGCGATTGTCACCGGAGGAATGAAAACCCCCTTTCTTTTAGAGCGTTTCCCGGATATTGATCAAACAACTTTGCAGGATCCGAAAAATGTGGCCGAGGTTATTCTTTACGTTTTGTCTTTACCCAAGGAAACTTCGATTAATGAAATCTTGGTGTGCCCGCTGAAAGAGACGTCTTGGCCATAAGAAAGGTTTGTATATGGAAAAAGCAGTTTTCTTTGACAAGGATGGGACAATTGTCAAAAATGTTCCCTACAACGGCGATCCGGAAAAGGTCGAATTTATTAAAGGTACCTCGGAAGTCTTTACCGACCTGAAAAAACTTGGCTTTAAACTGATTGTGGTGACCAACCAGGGTGGGGTCGCTCAAGGGCGGTTATCCTTAAAGGAGGTTAGGCGGATCAGATCTTGGTTTAAAAATAATTTAAAGGACTTAGATGATTTTTACTTTTGCCCTCATTTTCCGGGCGGGAAAGTGAGGAAGTTTTCAGTAAATTGTCGCTGCCGAAAGCCAAAACCTGGTTTGCTTCTTCGGGCGGCCCGGAGGTACGCACTAGATTTAAATAAATCATGGTTGGTTGGAGATATTTTGGATGATATGGAAGCGGGAAAAAGAGCGGGCTGTCAGACGATTTTGCTGGACGTTGGAAGTGAAACGCAGTGGAAGTCAGGAAGGCTTCGAAAGCCTGATTTCGTGTTAAAAAGCTTGGAAGAAGTTCCAAGGGTTATTTCTGAGAAAGCAAGGATTGACTTTAAGGAGGTTTATGATTGAGAAGCGTTCTCTAGGTTTAAATGAGGCTCAGAATTTGGTTAATAACATCTTAGACCATAAATCTGTTTCGGTTAAGACGCCGATTGCCGTGGCCGTGGTTGACTCAGCCGGAGAGCTTGTTTTATTTAGCCGGATGGATGGGGTGAATATGATCGGAACTTTGCTGGCTCAGAATAAGGCTTACACCGCCGCTTTGTTTGGTCTAGAAACGGAGGGGATTGAAGAAAAATTAGTGAAGGCAAAACTTTCTTTGTCTCAGTTTACAAATGATCGGTTTACTCCTATGGGAGGGGGTTGCCCGATTAAGGATAAGAACGGTCAGGTAATTGGGGCGATTGGAGTAAGTGGGTTGCCCAGTCCTGAGGAAGACCATCGCGTGGCCAAGTCCGCTGTCCAGTCGGTAGATCCGCTAGAGATAAACGATTTAAGAGGAGAATATTTGTAACCAAAAGGAAGGAAACTTTGGGAATTGATGAGGTTTTCCTTAAATTTAAGCATTTGAAAGTTTTGGTGATCGGAGAAGCGATTTTAGATGGTTACCTTGAAGGACGGGCCATTCGGCTCTGCCGGGAAGCGCCGGTACCGGTGGTGAACGTTGATTTTAAAAATTTTGTTCCGGGCGGGGCGGCCAACACGGCGGTTAATATAGCTCAACTTGGCGCCGAGGTTGCCTTCATTTCTGTTTTAGGCGATGACGCAGAAGCTCGGTTGATAGAGAGCAAGTTGCGGGAACTAAAGATTACCCAGCCCGAACTGCTTTTTTCCGAGGAAAGAAAGACTCTGAGCAAATATCGAGTTTTGGCTGACGGTTCGTATGTGGCGAGGCTTGATCAAGGTTCAATAAGTAAGTTGGAAAGTGCTTCAGAGAAAAGATTGATTGAGAAAATCAGAAGTCTTTTCCCTCTGGTTGACCTGGTCGTTGTCTCTGACTATAACTATGGAATAATGACCGAAAAAGTCTTAGAAACCTTAACTTATCTGCAAAATCGAAACCCGAAGGTCATGATTTTGGATGCTAAGAAGTTAAAAAAGTACTCCCGTTTAAAACTCGCCGCGGTGACGCCCAGTTTTTCGGAATTGGCTGGGGCTCTGAATTTGGAAGAACCTGAGGAATCGGTTGATCGTTTGGCTTGGGTGGAAGCAAAGGCCCAAGAAGTGTTTAAGTTATTAAAGGCGGATTTTGTTTTGGTAACTGTTGATTCCGAGGGGGTCGTTGCTTTGACGAAGGAGCAGAAGCCTGTCAGGCTTAAAGCTGACAAGATTGACCATCCTCAAGTAGTTGGAGCTGGAGACACCTTTACGGCCGTTTTAAGTTTGGGTTTAGGGGCGGGAGTAGATCTAGACCAGTCGGCTCATCTGGCGGCGAAAGCGGCCTCAATTGTGGTTTCTAAAAGAGGTACTTCTTACGTTACTTCAGAGGAGCTCAAGGTTAGTTTTGCCTCAGAAAGTCGGCAAGGCGGGAAATTTAACACGGCCTCTGCCAAGGTAGGGTCAGGTTTGAAATCTGTTTCTACGTTGAGGGCGAAACAGCTGCGGAACCTATCGGAGGCAGATGTTTTGAACATAGATTGAGGTTGGGGATGGGAAGTTTTCAGAATTGGTCAGGGGTTAAAAATCTTCTTTGCCTCCGCTTGGACAGCCTCGGGGACGTTTTGATGACTACCCCGGCGATTCACGCCCTGCGCCAAGGGTTGCCAGAGGCCAAGATTACCTTACTGACTTCTCCGGGGGGTCAAGAAGCCGTCAAAAGTAACAGGGATCTTGACGAGATTTTAGTCTATCAAGCTCCTTGGGTAAAATGGCCTAATTTAAAGGAAAATAGCCAACGGGAAATAGAGATGGTTTGGGAAATCAAGCGAAGAGGTTTCGACGCGGCGATAATTTTCACCACTTTTAGTCAAAGTTCCTTACCGGCGGCGATGTTTTGTTACTTAGCCGGGGTTCCGAAACGATTAGGCTACTGCCACGAAAACCCTTACTTACTCCTGACCGACTGGGTTTATGATAAGGAGCCGAAAAATTTTATCCTTCACGAGACTCAAAGACAGTTAAATCTAGTCTCTTCGGTCGGTTTTGAGACTAAGGAGGTCAGCCTAGTTTTTGATATCCCTAAAGAGTCGAGACTTTCGGCTAGTCAAAAACTAAACCAACTCAAACTTGATCAAAAGAAAGTGATTTGCTTGATTCATCCGGGTTGTAGTGAGCCGGTCCGAACGTATCCTTGGGAAAAATACGTTCAAGTGGCGGATGGGTTGATCAAAAATCTTGGCTGGCAGGTGGTGTTTGTCAGCGGGGAAAAGGAAACCGGTTTAGTCCGAAAGATTCAAACTAGGATGAAAAAAAGAAGCTACTCTTTAGCCGGAAGGTTAAGCCTTGGGGAATTGGCTTATGTTATGGGCCGGGCAGATATTTACCTTGGGAATAATACTGGGCCAACCCATTTGGCGGCGGCCGTAAAAACTCCCACCGTTGTTCTTTACGGGATGACTAATCCCCAACACACTCCTTGGGGAGTCTCTGGTAGGACTCTGATCTACGATATTCCCTCTTGTAAGTGGTGCCAAAGAGGAAACTGTTTCCTCAATCACCCGGCTGTCCCTCAGGCGGTGACACCCGAAGAGGTTATCAGAGCGGCTGAGGAGCTTAACTACTGGGTTAAAACGACCAAGACACTTTAGATTGGGGGTTATTTGAGTGAAATCTTTGGATGTTCTTATTCCCACCTGTGAAAGGAAGACCGCTCTAGCGATTACTTTGACTTCTTTGGTCGGTCAATCTTTTCAGGATTTTAATATAATTATTTCTGACCAAACCGAAGGAGAAAGTTATTTTAATACCTCGGAGTTTAAAACCCTTTTTCGTTGGTTTCAAGAAAGCGGAAAGAAAGTTCAGGCTTTCACACACCTTCCTCGTCAAGGAATGGCCGAACAGCGCCATTTTCTTCTTTCTCAGGCGGAGGCGCCTTATGTTTTGTACTTGGATGACGATTTACTCTTAGGTTCTCAGGTAGTGGAGAGGATGATTCGGACTTTGACGAAGGAGAAATGCGGTTTTGTCGGCTGCGCGCCGATTGGCCTAAGTCACTTAGACGACGTTCGACCGGAGGAGCAAAGAGTGGAGTTTTGGAAGGGAAGGGTCAAACCGGAAACCGTTGATCCGAGATTAGGGGCTTGGCAGAGGCACAAACTGCACAACGCGGCTAATCTGTACCACTTGCAGCAAAACTACCCTTACAAGAAAGTTAGAAAATATAAGGTGGCTTGGGTAGGGGCTTGCGTGATGTATGATCGAGTGAAGTTATTAGAAGTGGGAGGCTTTTCTTTTTGGCCTCAACTTCCTTCTAACCACGCTGGAGAAGAAGTTTACGTTCAAAATCTGTTAATGCGCCGCTATGGAGGGTGTGCCATTATTCCTTCCGAGGTTTATCATTTGGAACTTCCCACCAAGGTTAAAGACCGTCGAGCCAACGCGACTGAGTTGCTGTAAATTACTAGGAGACAGCGAGATACGCGGGGGTTGGGTCCTTATTGATTTCCAAGGCCTTCTTTGGAATACTGACCTATACTATGTTTAGCTTTAAGGAGGTGTATTAAATGGCCAAAGAAACCAAGGAAAAGGGAAAAATGACTATGGCAGAGGCGGGGCGACGAGGCGGTCGAAAAGTAAAGGAAGAACGCGGTCGAGAGTACTACGCCGAAATTGGCCGAAAAGGCAGCCGAGCCCGCTGGAACCGTGAGAAGAAAAGAGAAAAAGGCGGTTAGGAGATTAATGGGAGAGGCTAAAGTATTAGTTAGCAAACTTTTCCTTTAGGAGATTCCAGAGCTCCGGTCGTTCCCGGTCGTAACCGAGGGCCCAGATGCCTACTCCAGCAAGGTTTTTCCGGTTGATTAAATCGTATTTTTCCCCAAGCGATCGGACATCTTCATACCAAACTTGTCTGAAAGTGTTTAACTTTCGGTCGACCCACCAGTACCAAGGTGATTTGGCGGTCTCGTCCCATTCTCGCCGTTCTTCTTTGTTATCTTCATCTATTTGGGTAAGAGCGTAAGTTTTCATTTCCGGATAGCCATCCCATGGCCCAGCCCGCTTAGCGCTTCGAGGTGTTTTGCCGTTTTCTACTGGCCAGTCCCAACCGTAATAAGCTATTCCCAGAATAATTTTCTCGGCTGGAACGACTTTCAGATAATCTTCTACGGCCGTAGAAACGTCAAAATAATATTTTCCTTCTTTAAAGCCGTAAAGAGGAGCAACCGGCCCGGCTTGTTCCGAGCCCGGGCGGTGGTAATCATAAGCCATAATAAAGATTTTATCTACATAAGGAGCAATCGCGGGAACATCGTAAAGTTTGACCTTTCGAGCCCCTTCGGCATAAACATCAACTGAAAGTTGAGAGTTGGGAATCTCCCGACGTAAGGTATTTGAAGCTTCGACGACAAAGTCCGTGAAACTATCTCTGACCCAGCTAGGCGGGTTCCCAACGTACTCAAAGTCTATGTTTAGGCCTTCCACGCCTTTAGCTTTAAGCTCGGAAACGGCTTGACTAAGAAAATTAGTTCGGGCTGTGGAGTTTCCTAAAATTCCTTCAATATTTTCGTTAGTCATTGCTTTGATGGTTAGGGCTACGGCAACCCTATTTTCCTTGGCTTTTTCTCGCACCTGGTTCATCGTTGCCGAATTCCAGCCGCGCCAACCGGGTTCGGTTTCTGAGTCCTTGACTTTAATGATGTTACCATTTTCATCCGCGTCAACCCCAAAGTAAGCTAAGGTGGTCAGAAGATCGTAACGTAAATTGGAAGCTTGATCGAGTCTCCAATACGGTAGAAAACCAAATACTTCTCTATTTAGTAAACCCGGTGGATTTTCGGGTAAAACCGGTTGAGGAGGTGTTTGTCCAGGATTAGAGCTAGATTCTCCTACTTTAGTTGACTCTGTTTGGGTCACGATGTTTTTCGCCTCAGACAATGGGTTAATCTCTTGGGGAGGAGTAATTCCGACTAGGGATTGTAAAAAATTTAAGATAAAGACGGGGACAATAGAAAACTGGATTGCCCCCGACGTGAACTGTTTAAAAAAACTACTTTGCCCTCTTTTCAAATTTTTCCTGCCCTTTTAGTCCGGCCAACTTTCTACTTGATTTGAAGACAAGTTAAGCTTTGGGCAGCCCTCCAAAAAGTGACAAAAACAGCTTACAACAAAGAGAGGGTTTTTGACAAGAATCGAAAGAGCGGCTGTTACTTTAAGGAAAAGGTGTGATAAAATGTAGTTGATATTAAGCACTTTAGTTTGATTTAAGTTAAAAGGAGCCGCCCATGCTAAAGGTTGCCATTAATGGCTTCGGCCGGATTGGCCGTCAAGCCGCGAAAATTCTTCTTAAAAACCGTTCTGTTAACATCGTGGCGATTAACGATTTGACTGATCCTTCCATGCTGGCTTACCTTTTGGAATACGACTCAATTTACGGTAAATCTAATCTTAAGGCAAAGGCGGTTGGGAGCACTTTAGTGATTGGGAATAAGAAAATTCCGGTCTACGCAGAAAAAGACCCCTTAACTTTACCTTGGAAAAATTTGAATGTCGATATTGTGATCGAATGTAGCGGGCGATTCACTGACCGGGATGGGGCGAGTAAACATCTTGTGGCGGGGGCTAAAAAGGTGGTGATTAGCGCTCCGGCCAAAAATCCTGACATTACCTTAGTTTTGGGGGTAAATCACCGGGACTACGATTCCCAGAAGCACGCCATTATTTCAAATGGATCTTGCACCACCAACTGCTTGGCGCCAATCGCTAAAGTGTTAAATGACAATTTTGGGATTCGAAAATCCTTTATGAGCACGGTGCACGCTTTAACTAACTCTCAAAATATCCTGGATTTACCGGCGAAAGAAGAACGTTCCGCTAGGGCGGCGATGCTTAATATTATCCCCCACGCTTCAGGGGCCACGAAGTCAGTGGTGGAGGCGATACCAGAGTTGCGGGGGAAAATGGACGGTTTAGCTTTTCGGGTACCGGTGGCGGACGTTTCTCTTCTTGACTATGTGGCTCATTTGGAAAAAAAGACGCAAACCAAGGAGCTAATCTCAGCTTTTGAAAAGGCGGCTAAAAAAGAGTTGAAAGGAATTGTGGCGGTCTCTTATGAACCCCTAGTTTCCAGCGATCTTATTGGCAATACCCATAGCGCGGTTATCGACGCTTCTTTGACGATGGTGATGGAGGGGGACTTCGTCAAAGTTTTGGCCTGGTACGATAATGAATGGGGGTATGCCAATCGGTTAGCAGAAATGACTATTTTGGTCGGCAAAGGAGTGTGAGAGACGGCTTTTGGTATAATGGTTTAACTGGAGGGTTGAAATTTATGAAAGTTAGTGTAGATAAAATTACTTGTACCGGCTGCGGGACTTGTCAGGCTCTTTGTCCGCAAGTTTTTGAAATAAGAGAAGACGGAAAATCTTATGTTTTAGAAGGAGCGGACTTAAATTGCTGCGACATTCATGAAATTGCCGCCAGCTGCCCGACCGGGGCGATTTTGGTGGAGGACTAAGAAATGATTGACCTTGACGACGAGGGACGGATAAAGGATTTGGATAGATCTAATCTTTCGAGTTCTATCAAGCAGTTGCCCGATCAGGTTCAGCAAGTTTGGGAGGAAGCCAAAAATTTTCCCTTTCCGGAAAGTTACGCCGAAATAAAAAATGTCGTTGTTAGCGGTATGGGAGGTTCGGCTCTCGGGGCTCGGATCATCCAGTCTTTCTATTCCGATCAGTTAAAAGTACCCTTAACCATCGTCAATAATTATGATTTACCAGAATTTGTTAGTGAGGAGACTTTGGTTGTTTTGTCAAGTTATTCCGGAACGACGCAAGAAACTTTAAGCACCTTTTCTTCGGCGAGGTTGAAGGAGGCAAAAATTGTTGGTCTCTCGACCGGGGGAGAATTAGCCAAACTCTTAGAGAAAGCAGGATACCCAGTTTTCGTTTTCGAACCCCGACACAACCCTTGCAATCAGCCAAGGATGGGGGTAGGTTATTCTGTTTTTGCCCAGCTGGGTTTATTTAAACAAGCCGGTCTAATTAAACTTTCCGACCAAGAAGTTGTGGAAGTTATTAAGCTTTTGAAGGAAGCTAATTTAGTTTTTGGGTTAGAAAGTCCTTTGAAAAACAATTTGGCGAAACAAACGGCTCAGAAATTATTTGATCGGGGAGTTGTTTTAGTAGGGTCAGGGTTTTTGGCGGGAAATACCCATACTTTTCAGAATCAGCTTCACGAAAACGCTAAGACTTTTACCACCTATTTTCTAGTTCCCGAGCTTAATCATCACCTGATGGAAGGATTGGCCAGACCGGCAAAAATTAAGGAAAGCCTTAGTTTTTTATTTCTTATCTCCGACTTTTATCCCGAAATCGTAAAAATCAGGTTTGAGATTACCAAAGAAGTTGTTTCTCGCCACGGTTTTGAGGTGCTGGAGTATCAGCCGAAAGCTGCCTCGAAATTGCTTCAGGCCTTTGAAACTTTAGTTTTTGGCAGCTGGGTGAGTTTTTATTTGGCGATGATAAACGGGTTGGACCCCTCGCCAATTTTATGGGTAGATTATTTTAAAAAAAGGTTAGCGGAGGCAGGATAAAGATGAATGACGAATTAGAAACTTACGAATTAATTATTGTCGGGGCGGGGGGAGCAGGATTGACCGCTTCTATTTACGCTTCCCGTTACAAGATTAATCATCTTATTTTTGGTAAGGTACCGGGAGGAACGATTACCACGGCTCATATCGTCGAAAACTTTCCCGGTTTTACTTCAATTGCCGGGTTGGATTTGGGGCAACATTTAGTCCGGCATGCCCAGGAACTGGGAGTTTCAGTTAAAGAAGAAGAAATCTCCACGGCCGTTAAGGTTGGCAGCGACTTTGAGGTTTCCACAACTTCCGGACAGCGTTACCGGGCCAAAACTTTGATTTTGGCGACTGGTTCTCAGCGAAAACGTTTGGATATTCCCGGAGAAAAAGAGTTTTTAGGCAAAGGGGTAAGTTACTGTGCGACTTGCGACGCTCCTTTTTTCAGAAACAAGAAAGTGGCTGTAATCGGCGGGGGAGACGCGGCGGCGACTGCCTCCTTACATTTAGCGGAGTTTTCCGAAAAAGTATATATGGTTTATCGCGGAAGCCAGATGCGCGCTGAGCCCACTTGGCTAGAAGCGATTAAGCGAAATCCGAAAATTGAAATCGTTTACAACACTAATATTTTAGAGATTTTGGGATCAGAAGTGGTTAAAGAGGTTCGGTTAGATAGCCCCCACCAGGGAAAACCTTCTTTAGCGGTTGACGGAGTTTTTATCGAGATTGGGGCCGTTCCGGGGACGGTTTTGGCCGAACAGCTTGGGGTAAGCTTGGACGAGAAAGGATACGTCAAGGTTGGGACCAACAATTCAACCAATATCGCTGGGGTTTTCGCGGCCGGTGAATTAACGACCGGTTCCTCAGGATTGAGACAACTAATCACCGCTGCCTCAGAAGGAGCGATTGCCGCGGCGGGAGTTTACAGCTACCTCAAACAAAAGTCCCCCATCCCTCAGTGGGGGTAAGGTATAAAATCAAAAATTAGAGATTAAATATCAAAGGTGAGGATATGAGTAACATTAATCCGTACGTATCGGCCCTTAAGCGGTTAGAGAAGGTAGCCGAAGTTATCCACTTGAACAGAACTGTTTTAGAGGTTTTATCGCGTCCTCAAAGAGTTGTTGAAGTAAACTTTCCGGTTAAACTAGATAACGGAGAGGTAAAAATTTACCACGGCTATCGGGTTCAGCACAACAACGCCCGCGGCCCTTACAAAGGCGGTATTCGGTTTCATCCGGCCGTGGACATGAATGAAGTGAAGGCCTTGGCCTTTTGGATGAGCATGAAATGCGCGGTGATGGACATCCCTTACGGTGGGGGGAAGGGGGGCGTGGCGGTGAACCCGAAAGAGTTATCAGACTCGGAGCTAGAAAGACTTAGCCGGAATTTCATTCGTTTCATTGCCCCAGTGATTGGGCCAAAGGAAGACGTGCCGGCCCCGGACGTAAATACCAACGCCAAGATCATGGACTGGATGGTTGATGAGTATGAAAAGATTGTCGGGCATTCCGAGCCGGCGGTAATTACGGGAAAGAGCTTGGCAAAAGGAGGCTCAAAGGGAAGAGAAATTGCCACTTCCTTAGGAGGAAAATTTGTTTTAGACGAAGCGGTGAAAAGGGTTGGTTTGATCAAAAGACCTTTAAAAGTGGCCGTGCAGGGGTTGGGCAACGTTGGGGGAAATATTTTTAAATTGTTAAGCGAAGATCGAAATTATTCTGTTTTAGCGGTAAGCGACTCTAAAGGCGGGATTATGGTTGATTCTCTAGAAGAGTTAGATTTTGAGAAGGTTTTGACTCATAAACAAAACACGGGTTCGGTGGTCGGTTTCACTGGGACAAGACAAATAAGCAACGAAGAAATTCTGGAGTTGGGGGTAGATATTCTTATTCCCGCCGCCTTAGAGAACCAGATTACCAGAAGTAACGCGGATAAAGTTCGGGCCAAGCTAATTTTGGAACTGGCCAACGGTCCAACCACTCCGGAAGCAGATAAAATTTTGGTTGAAAAGGAAACTGTTGTGATCCCGGATATTTTAGCTAATGGTGGTGGAGTGAGTGTTAGCTTTTTTGAGTGGGGCCAAAACCTAAAAGGTGAATCTTGGCCAGAGGAAGAAGTTTTTACTCGGTTGAAAGAGAAAATGATAGAGTCGTTCAAGGGAGTTTGGGAGAATTCTCGAAACTATCAGACGGATTTGCGGACAGGGGCTTATGTTTTGGCGGTGAAAAGAATTGCCGAAGCGATGAAGATCTGATCACTAAATAGATGGAATTCTGGCTTTCCCTCAAGCTATTTCCTTAATTTTGAATTCAAGCAGTTCGTTGACAGTTTGTGGACAATTGTTTATAGTTAAAACACAATATATTGTATTGATAAACGGAGAGGACTGCAACAAGTAGTGCTTGGTTGATGTTAAAACACCAATTAGATTCTTTAATTGATTATGCGTTGTCCTTATTGTCTCTCAACAAACACCTGTGTGGTTGATTCTCGAGATTCCGAAGATTTTGAAACTACCCGTCGTCGGCGAGAATGTTTTAAATGTGGTAAACGTTTTACTACTTACGAAAGAGTGGAAATGGTGGATTTGACGGTGCTTAAAAAAGATGGCCGCCGCGAGCAATTTAGCACCAGTAAACTTTTAAATGGAATTTTAAAGGCTTGCGAGAAGAGACCGATCAGTATTGAAATGATTAATCGAGTGGTGGCCGACATTGAGAGAGATCTTCGGAGCCGAGACAGGACCGAAGTTTCAAGTCAGGAGATTGGTGAGATGGTGATGAGGAAGTTAAGGAACTTAGATAAAGTCGCTTATATCCGGTTTGCTTCAGTTTATCGGGAATTTGAAGACGTCGCCTCATTCGCGAAAGAAATAAAAAGGCTCAGTTAACGATTAGAAACTAGAAAATATCTAACAACGATATTTTCAAACATTGTCTGAAAAGAGTAAGTAAAAATTTAGAAACTAGATTCTAAATTTTAGCTGTAGAAGGAGTGTTTATGTCTGCCAAAAAAGAAAAGATGCTAAAGAGCAAAGAAGCTGTCCAGTCCCCCTCTCCCACCAAACCCGCGCACTTTCCAGAAACAACCTCTGTATTACATATTCAAAAACGAGACGGAAGAATCGTTCCTTTTGATCAAGAAAAAATTACCGGGGCGATCTATAAAGCTTTACTTGCCTCAAGCGTTGATGACCAGGATCTTGCCGAAAGTCTTTCTGATGAGGTAGTTATTACCTTGGATGAAAGGTTTGACGGGAAAAGGGTGCCAAATGTTGAGGAAATTCAAGATATCGTTGAAGAAGTGTTAATGCGGGCCGGCCAGACAAAAACAGCCAAACAATATATTCTTTACCGGCAGAAAAGAGCGGAAATCAGAGAAGCAAAGGCCGCTATATTAGGCAGACAAGACGAATTAAAACTAACTCTTAACGCGGTCACGGTTTTGAAAAAGCGATATCTCTTAAAGGATAATAACCGCCAAGTGATTGAGACTCCCTCCGATCTCTTTCGCCGGGTGGCCCAAAACATCGCCACGGCCGACGGTTTTTATGATAAAAAGGCCGATACTAAGGCGACGACGGAAGAGTTTTATCAGATGATTTCCAAACTCGAGTTCATGCCTAATTCTCCGACTTTAACGAATGCTGGTCGGCCTTTGCAGCAGCTTTCCGCCTGCTTTGTTTTACCGGTGGAAGATTCAATTGTCGGAATTTTTGAGGCGATTAAAAATACGGCCATTATCCACCAATCAGGTGGGGGGACGGGTTTTGCCTTTTCCCGCCTTCGTCCGGTTGGAGATTTGGTCAGTTCCACCAAAGGGCATTCCTCCGGGCCGGTTTCTTTTATGAAGGTTTTTAATGAAGCGACGGAAGCCGTTAAACAAGGGGGGACTCGCCGTGGGGCGAATATGGGGATTTTGAGGGTGGATCATCCGGACATCTTAGACTTTATCACCTGCAAAGAAGATAACACCAAAATTACCAACTTTAATATTTCGGTTGCCCTGACCAAAGAATTTATGAAAGCTTTGGAGAAAGACGCCGAATACGATCTAATTAATCCTCGGGACAGGCAACCAGTCTCCAAACTTTCGGCCAGGAAGGTCTTTGACTTGATTGTGACGATGGCTTGGAAGAACGGCGATCCGGGAGTAATCTTTTTGGACCGAATTAATGAGGTCAATCCTACTCCTCAAGTGGGAGAAATGGAAAGCACGAATCCCTGCGGCGAACAGCCCCTGCTTCCGTATGAATCCTGCAATTTAGGTTCGATCAACTTGGGGTTAATGGTTAACGAGGGGGAGATTGATTGGGAGAAGATGCGCCAAGTCGTTCACTCAAGTATTCATTTCTTAGACAACGTGATCGACATGAACCGGTATCCTTTGCCCCAAATTGAGCAAATCACTCGACACGGTAACCGGAAAATTGGTTTAGGAGTGATGGGTTTTGCCGATATGCTTATCAAGCTTCAGATTCCTTATAATTCAGACGAGGCGGTGGTCTTAGCGGAAGAGATAATGAAATTTATTCGCGACGAGGCTCGAGAAGCCTCGAAGGAGCTGGCGAAAAAGAGAGGGGTTTTCCCGAACTTTAAGGGAAGCATTTATGATCGGCCGAATGGACCAAAACTTCGGAACGCGACTTTAACGACGATTGCTCCGACTGGCACAATCAGTATTATTGCCAACGCTTCTTCGGGGGTTGAGCCTCTTTTTGCCGTTTCTTTTGTCAGGGCTAACGTTTTAGATAACGACAAGTTGGTGGAGGTCAACCCGCTCTTTGAGAAGGTGGCGATACAGGAAGGTTTTTACAGCGAGGAGCTGATGGCCAAGATCGCTCAAAATGGAAGCGTTCAAGGTCTAAGTGAGGTTCCCTACCGTTGGCAAAGGGTCTTTGTTACCTCCCATGATATTGCTCCAGAGTGGCATATTCGAATGCAGGCCGCTTTTCAGAAATATACCGATAACGCTGTCTCAAAGACGGTTAACTTTTCTCACCAAGCCACTCCCAAAGACGTGGAGCGGGTTTATATGCTGGCCTATCGGTTAGGCTGCAAAGGAGTGACTGTTTATCGGGACGGGAGCCGGGAAACTCAAGTGCTTAATATTGCCGGTCCGGAAAAGTCCTTGGAAAAGCCTCCGGCCAAGACCGAAAAAGCATCGTTGAGCAAAGAAGAAAAAGAAAAGTGCCCGGAGTGCGGCGGCCAGATGGTTTTTAAGGAAGGCTGCGCTACTTGCGCGTCTTGCTCTTACTCGTATTGCCATAATTAAGTTTTTAGCGTCATTTCGAGCGAAGTCCGATTTAGCCGGGGTGAAGATCGAAACGCCGCTTCGCTGGATTTCTCCCCTCTTTTGCTAAAGCTACGGAGGGTCGAAATGACAAGGTGGGTTAACTATGTTGTACGTTTTAACCGGCGAGGGAAAAGGAAAAACGACTTCGGCTTTGGGTACCGCCATTCGGGCCATAGGCTACGGTTACCCGGTGATTATCGTTCAGTTCATGAAAAATTGGGACCAGAGCGGAGAAATGAAATACCTGCAAAGCCGGGGAATTGAGATTGAATTTTACCGCTTCGGCCGTGAGGATCGAAAGTTTGTTAATCCAAAAGCTCCTCGAGAGAACGATTTCGAGATTGCCAAGGAGGCTCTGAAAAACGCGAAAAAACTTCTTGCCAAAAGACCGTATCTAATGATTCTTGACGAGGTTAATGTGGCTCTGAAGTTTGGGTTACTAGATTTAAACGAGGTTTTGGATTTCTTATCCGAGGTTCCGACGGAAACCCACTTAATTTTTACCGGCCGGGGAGCCCATCCGGAGATTATCGAGCGGGCTGATTTGGTGACGGAAATGAAGGAGATTAAACACCCGTATCAAAAAGGAATTAAGGCTCAAAAGGGTTTGGATTACTAAAGCCTTAGCGGAAGTGCCGGCGGAGTAAATTCTCCCTCTTGACGGGCGTTTGATGGTTCTTTAAAATAAAATTATAACTGCTAAAGTCAAAGAACTCTGATACGACGGTCGGGGAACCATGTGAAAATCATGGACTGTGCCGCAACTGTAACCTTAGAGCTTTAACGAGGAAGGAAGTCAGGATACCGCCTTTGACGAAACACTGCCCGGAGTCGGTTATTAGGAAATTATCAACTTTATCAAGGAATAATTTGTAATTCCACCGGCTGCGGGACGATGCAACCATGGAGATCGGAGCTAGCTACTAACGGTTTCAGCTAAAGTTGATTTCTTTAGGGAAACGCTTCGAAGCCAATGGTTGCATCGTCCCAAGGGACTCCCTCGAGAGCAAGGGAGAGTGCGGTCTGACTGTACCCACCCTTCCTTTCATTTGGGAGGGTTTTTGTTTTTTAAGGTATTTTTAGCCCCACAAGGAGGTTCTATGGAAGCAATAAAGAAGAATTTTATGTTTATTCTCGGTCTGATCGTTTTAGTTGGAGCGGTTTACTACTTTAGCAGTCAGCCAAAGCCGGAGAGTAACCGAAATGAAAACCTTTCTAATCAAACGGCCAGTGAACCTGCCGAAGCTGTTTTAGCCGAGGTTTTTTCTTACCAAGGAGAGGAGGGTAAGAGTGCCTTAGAACTTTTAAAAGCGAAGGCGGAGGTTACGGAAAGCCAACCAGGCTTTGTCGAATCGATTAACGGACGGAAAGCTGATTCTGGGAAGCGGGAGTTTTGGGGTTTTTACGTTAACGGTCACCCTTCGGAGGTCGGGGCGGGTTCTTACCAGACTAAAGCGGCGGATGTGATCGAGTGGAAGATTACGACGTATTAAGTAAAAGTTTTCTAGATCTAAATTTTAGATGATAACTTTTAACTTTGCAATTTGCACTTTTTACTGTGGAGGTAATATGTCAAAATTTTTAACAGTACTAATCAGTCCGTCCGTAATTATCGTTGGCGCTGTGTTATTGCGTCTTATTCCCCATCTGCCAAACTTTGCTCCGATTGCCGCGATGGCTCTTTTTGGCGGAACATATTTAAATAAAAAATATGCTTTAGTAATTCCCTTACTGGCAATGTTCGTTTCGGATCTTTTCTTGGGATTTCACTCGACCATGCCTTACGTGTATAGCAGTTTTTTTCTAACCGGCTTAATCGGCCTTTGGCTTCGAAGCCATAAAAATTGGAAAAACGTCCTCGCCGCTTCTTTGGGTTCTTCAGTTTTGTTTTTCTTAGTGACGAACTTTGGGGTATGGGCGTCAGGGTGGTATCCTCAGACTTTGACCGGCTTGACTCAATCTTACCTGGCGGCAATTCCCTTTTTTAGAAACACTTTAGCGGGAGATCTTTTCTACACTGGGGTTTTCTTCGGGGGCTACGAGTTGGCCAAAGCGTTTCTTCAAAAACCGTCCGTGACCAAAACAGCCTGATCTTTCAGGCTACTTAAGGAGAGAGAAGTGAATAAACTTATCTATGTGGGGGTAATTAGCTTACTTGCCGTAATTGGGGCGTTTGGAGAGGGGCTTTTCTTAGGGAAAAGTACACCGGGTTACCTTCAGTGGTTTCCCCGCCGGCCGGAAGTGATCTGGGTTTACCTTTTCCTTTCCGGAGGACTGTTTTCCTTGTCCAGCCTTTTAGTCGTGAAACACCTTGACTTGAACGTCAACGAAACCGGACTTTTAGCTCCGTTTGGTGTGATGGTCTACCTATCGATTCGCTGGCTGGTCTTTGGCTTGACCCCGGGAAACAACGGTTGGCTTTGGCTACAAACCGGTCTTTACCTTTTTCTAAGCGTTGTCGCTTCTCTCCGACCGGAGTTGCCGGGGGATGTGTTGGTCAAGATGAAAGGGGAGTTTCGAAACCAGTAAACTTAAGCTAAGGGTGAACGACAAAATGTTTGTTCACCCTTCTTTTGTTAATTACCGGTCCAATCTCTTTTCAGGTAACTAAAATCAAGTCCATTGACTCTATTATCTGTGTAAATATCAGCTGAAGGGGTAGAAGGAGTAAACCAGTTGTTAAAAAGAATCGCCGCGTCAGTAGCGTTAACTAAGTTATCGTTATTTAAATCCGTGTTAACCGGTAGGTCACTGATGGTAACGGTTAAAGAATCACTTCGGGTAATCCAACCA
>JAGVAV010000039.1 GCA_020060105.1 Candidatus Woesebacteria bacterium
GATATACAGTATTAGAATATTTTGGTCTAGAGTAAACAATCTTGTTAAAATCGGACGGCAATTTAACTTAATTGTCTCAAATGTGTTTGATCTTTTTCAAGAGTTTTGTTTACTATAGTCTAAACAATAGTTGTGAGAAAGGTTACAGAGGTATTGGGAGAAAGGAAGCTATTCCCAGGTAATACCCAGGCTAGAAACTCCCAGAATAAGATTTAAAGTGATCTTTTTTTCAAACCCTTCGTAGTTGTCGGACTCGTAAGTACTGGGGCCAAGGCGTTTAAAACCTTCGAGATTGTGGCTGGAAAGTCCGGACTCCAGGTTTAACTTTACCCCGACTGACTTTGGGAGAGTGATGTTGACCGAGCTTGCTCCAGCATTAAGGTTTAAGTGGCTCTCCTTAAGCTTATCTCCCAGTTTTAATTCTAATTTCGAGGCGCCCGTCTCAACATTGATTGATTCGGCCATAATTTCCCGAAAGTCCAAATCCAATTCAGCTGCTCCGCTGTCAATGTTAAATTTGAAGGGGGTTTCAGGGTTGATTCGAAGATCTAATTTGTTATAATTGCGGTTAAAGAAAGGCCAATTACTGCTTCCTTTAGTGCTTATCTTGAGACTTTGAATTTTATCCTGAAACTCCGATTTAGCAGTAAATTTCGTGCCGCTTGATTCAAAATTGCCTTTTACCAGAGCGTTGGTTTGTTTTTCAGAATTAATGGTTAATTCACCGGCCCCGATTTCAAGGTCTAAAACTGCCGATTGGGCCTCCGCCTCTTTATTAAAAGAGATTGTTTCAGTTTTTGGCGAACTGTTGAGGCTTCCTAGTAGCGTAAAATTGATCAGACCAAGAACGGCTAAAGTGGTGAAAGAACCGACGATTAAAGAAAGCCAACCTCGGGAAAGCAGAGAGAGCCCGATGAAGATAATTAAGATCGGCCAGAGTTGCCAAAGGTTGAAGTTAAATGAGACATTGATTAGACCGATTGTTTTAGCAAGATAAGTTAAACCGATAAAGATAAGAATGACCCCGAGATATATTCGACTGAAATTAAGGCCTTTGCCTTGTTTTTCTTCCATATTAGACTCCCCTACCTCGAGAAAGGATGTATAAGCCGATTAAGATGATCAACATGGGCCAAATCAAAGCCCAGTTAAACCAGTGAGGAAGGAGTTGATTGCCGAGAGCGAAAAGACCGATCAAGGTAAAGGCAATCCCAGCGGCGTCTCTTTTGCCCTTTAGCCAGCGGGAATTAATTTTTATTTGGTTGGCGACTGACTGAAAATTTCTTTTGGCTTCTTGAGCGGACTTAGTGATTCTCGACCCATTTTCTGAATAATTATCTTTATCGAGATTAGGATTAGCTCCATTTGGTTCTTCAGGGATTAAAAGGATCAGAATCAAATAAAGAAGAATGCCAAATCCGCTAACCAGGGTAAAAAGGATAAAAACTGCCCGGATTAGAATTGGATCAACTTCAAAGTAGTTTCCTAATCCCCCAGCCACCCCGGCAATAATTCGATTGTTTTTAGAACGATAAAGTTTTTTTGACTGACTATCCATAGGTTAACAAATAATATTATATACGTTAAGAGTAAATTGACAAGCCCTTTTGTGACGTTACAGATACCGAAGGGTTGACTCTTGATCTCTCTTCATGGGCTATGATAAGGTTGTCCCGAAACGCTAGGTAAGACTAGAAGAAATTACCACCAAACGGACCAAGTTCCCAGGAAAACGTAACTAGTGTGAGGGCACGAGGCTGAAAGGTGGTTTTTCGTTGGAGGATATATGGCAAGGAGAAGAGTTGGGACGAGACGAGCTGGACCCACAAAAAGCACGACGAGTTGGTCCAAGCAGCGTCAAAGGCGCAAACATGATCTATATACTTCTACCTCACCGGAATTGAGCGCTGACGATCTTGACGCTTATTGGGAAGGGGCTAATCTGGCCGGAGAAGAAACAGCCGGAGGAACCACACCGACCCCCGATCAAGATCAAGCCGACGAGTATGGAAAAGCGTGGGGAATTGACTATGAAAGAACAGAAGCCTTAGACATTACTCGAAAAAAGAGATTGGATTCTGAAAGTCGAGACTGGCAGCAGGAGGAGCTCAAAGAAAAGAAGAGGATGGGAAAAGAAGACGAAAAGTCGGTTAAAAGTTAATCTACTGAAGTCTCAATTAGTTTAATATCAATATTTTGTAAAGGAGGTGGAAAGTATGAGGTTAGAAACAAACGAGTTAGTGACGAGTCAAATTAGCCCGATTGAGGATTGGAGCGTTGCGATAAGCGCGGCAATTATTAATTTCATTGATCGTTTGCTACTGTTTATTCCGGCGTTAGTGGCGGCCATTGTCATCTTTATTGTTGGCTGGATTCTTGCCGTTATTTTGGCCGCAGCTTCGAGAAGGTTGTTGGAGGCGGTTGGCTTCAATAAAGCGGCTGATAGGGCCGGGGTAGATACTTTCCTGCAAAAAGCGGGAATAAAAATGTCTCCTTCCGGAGCAGTGGCGGGGTTAGTTAAGTGGTTTGTGATTTTGGTCTTTTTCGTGGCGGCCGTAAATGTGCTTGGCTTACCGGCTGTTTCAGATGTTCTAAACAACATTCTTTTGTTCATTCCTAACGTTATTGCGGCGATATTAATTCTGACGGTGGGGATAGTTTTAGCCAACTTTGTCTCAGACCTTGTCAAAGGAGCTTTGGCTACGGCAAAAGTCGGGGTAAGTGGGTTGTTGGCTTCAATTTCCCGTTGGGCAATAATCGTCTTTGCCGTTTTAGCGGCTCTAAACCAATTAAACATCGCGCAAGATTTGATTAATATCCTTTTCTTGGGCGTGGTGGCGACCTTTGCTTTAGGCGTCGGCTTGGCGATTGGTTTGGGAGGAAAAGATGTGGTTGGCCGAACTCTCAGTGAATGGTATGAAAAGATGAGAAAGAAATAAGTTTTGGAGGCAGAAGGAGGTATTAGTATGGCTAACGGTTATGGATCTTGGATGTGTCCAAGTTGTGGAATGCCTATGTCGCCTCATGGTTACGGTTGGGGCTATGGAGGTGGTCAGATGATGGGGGGACCGATGGGCCCCATGGGCGGGCCATGGGGAATGGGTTACACTGCCGCCACTCTACCAACGGATGAAGACATTACCAACATGGTTCTTACCAATATTGACAATGATCCCTTGATCCCTTGGGACGTGAACCTTAATGTTCGAGCGGATGCTGGAGAAGTCTTTTTGGAAGGAACGGTTCCGAATAAACGGATAAAACACGCCGCCGGGGATGACGCTTGGTGGGTGCCGGGGGTGATTGACGTCCACAACATGATTAAAGTGGCGAAAAGAGAAGAAAGAAAGCCTGAAAAGCGATAACAGATGAAGGAGGTGAAGCTTATGGCTTACAGTTATACTTCGAAGAAGTCCGGAAAAGCCTATTACTTACATTCAAGAGTGGTAACCTTGAAAAGTACGGGAAAGCAACAGACAATATTTTACTTCGCTCAGGATGTTAGGCCTGAGTCAGCGGTAGACGAACTTCCCTCTGGATTTGAAGTGGTGGAAAACGAGAGAACGGGTCTACCCTTTTTGAGGAAGAAGTAGGAATTATGGGGAGGTATTATGAAGAGGTGTCCGAGATGTAATGAACCGATGCATGAGCATCCGGAAGGATGGGTATGCGATAACTGCGGGCACATGGAGACAACGACTAAAGAAGCGAAAAATCCAGAGACGTATGAAGGGATGCCTGAGGATTATCCGAAACGGCCCGATCAGCCTTATCCAAAGAAAGGCTAACCGCAATTACCCTGTCTTGAAGTAAATTAAAGGTTTGTGTGGAGGTAATTATGCCTAGAATCAAAAAAGTTGAATCTGATCGGGCTAGGCCAAGCGAATCTTTGACGGCTTGGCCGCCGAGGTGGTTTGAGGACATTTTCGAGCTACCGAGTGTATTTGGGACAATGATTCGGGGAGTGCCGGCGGATATTTACGAAACGGATGATCAGGTAGTGGTTAAAATGCCTATTCCAGGCATCAGACCAGAAGACGTGGAAATCTCGGTGGCCAGAGATACGGTGACTGTTCGCGGTGAGGTTGAAGAAGAGAAGGAGGAAAAGGAACAGAAAAAAGAGTATTACTACCGCGCTTTGCGTTATGGCAGCATGGCCAGGACATTTACTTTACCCACGCCGGTAACGACAGAAGGAGCGGAGGCCAGAGTGAAAAACGGGGTATTAACCTTAACTTTGCCGAAAGCTGAGGAGGCAAAGCCTAAAAGGGTCCAGGTTAAGGCGGAAGGAAAGTAGCGAAGAGAGGTGAAAATGACAGATGAACAAGTAACTAACAACGTGAAGGATGCTTTGATCTGGGATATTCGGGTGGACGAAACTAAAATAGATGTCAACACAAAAGACGGAGTGGTAACCTTAAAGGGCTCCGTGCCTTCACATTTTCAAAAGACGGACGCTCAAGCGATCGCCAGCCGAATCAAAGGCGTGACAGACGTGGTAAACCGGCTAAAAGTAGAGGTTCCCCTTCCGGTTTCGGATGAGGAGATTGTTCGAGATATCCAGTCAGCTCTAGCCAGAGATGCTTTGATCGAAGAGACTCAGGTTGGCGTAAGCGCTAATCGCGGGATAGTAACTCTAACAGGAACAGTGACGGCTTATGATGATAAAACAGAGGTTGAGGACATGGCTTGGCGAACTCGCGGGGTGGTTGATGTCGTCAACGAAGTCAAAGTAATTTCTCCGATTACTCGTTCGGATAAAGAGATGGAAGCGGAAGTAAGAAACGATATTTTACGAAACGTTCGGTTGACCCCGACTCAGATCGAAGTCAGTGTGGAAGGTGGTGTAGTCACTCTCTCAGGGACCGTGGATAGTTACATTAAGAGAAACTTAGCCGAGGGAGCGGTGCTCTGGACGCCCGGGGTGGCCGATGTGGTTAACAATATCAACGTGATTTTGAAGTAAAGTAGTGAGAGATAGATATGGCCAAGAAAGAAGAAAAGAAAAAAGACGAGAAAAAGAAATATGATAAGCATAAAGAACTGGTCGAAATTAAGGGACCTTTAAAGTTTCGCCGCGTTCATCGGGAACATCAACCCAAGGTTGATTAAGGAGGCAGAAATGATTAAAGAAATCCGCCGGGAAGACTGGGAAACCTTTTTAGCTGACTTTAGCGCGATGAATCAAGCTAAGGTTTTGGACTTAGTCCAAGAAGATAAAGAATTGGGTAGTAATGTCTTGGTGAAAAGCCAACCTTTAATTGCTATCGAGCCGGACCTGGAAGATGAGAATTTCCCGACGATTGACGTGATTGTCGGCGAGCTTGGTGACGATCGGCCGGCAACTCTTACTCACAGCGTCGTACGGCCGAAAAGCCTTTATTTAAAGGAATCAGAAAACGGCGTCTTGGTGGGTTTAATTTTCGAGGCCGAAAATGGTCGGACAATATTAAGCTTTGCTACGGCGGGAAGAACGGATGACATGGTTCTCAACTTATGAAATATATTTATCTTCAGCCATATGGAATGATTCCAGAGTGGCTTTTAGGCAAACTTAGCCAGGATTTGGCGGCGACGTTTGATTTGGCCGTAAAAATACTCCCTTCACGCCCTGTATTAGACGAGGCTTACGATGTGGAAAGAAGTCAGTACAAAGCGGTTGAGTTTTTAACGGACTTGAGGAAAGTTGCCCCAAGGGACGTAGAAAAAATACTCGGGGTTGCTCCGGTCGATTTGTATAACGAGCAGGCCAACTTCGTTTTTGGAGAGGCGGAGTTGGGCGGTCAGGCGGCGGTGGTTTCGATTTACCATTTGGCCGATCCGGACGAAAGCTTATACTACGCGCGTTTTCTGAAGGAATCTCTTCATGAGTTGGGCCATACTTTTGGCTTTACTCATGATCGAAACCCGGAGTGCGTGATGAGTTTTTCGGCGTCAGTCTCTGAGGTGGATCGAAAAGGCCTGGATTTTTGCCAACCCCACTATCAACTGGTAGCCGATCCTCAAACCCTCGAACCAGAGGACAGACAGATCTCTTCTTACTTGGAGGGTTTATCTTTCCCAGCGGCGAGGGAAGAGATCATTAAGTACGCGATTAATCTCCGAGCGCCGAAGGTAGTGTTGGAAGAATTCTTTAAATTACCCGCTTTGGGAAAGTACAACTCCGCTGACGAGGTTTTAGAAACGATCGAAAAAATTGACCGTTATAATTTTCCAGATTAAGTGGTTTGAAGGAGGAAGCTATGTTTTTTGGTGGCGGTTTCAGGCTAGGTAAAATATTTGGCATAGAAATAAACATAGATTATTCTTGGTTTATTATCTTCTTTTTGGTAACTTGGTCGTTGGCCTTTGGGTTGTTTCCTTTTGCTTTTCCCCAATTGGGGGTGACCCTAAATTTTATTCTGGGAGTCATTACTTCGGTTTTATTTTTTGTTTCCGCGTTGATTCACGAGATTGCCCATTCCTTAATGGCCCGCGCTTCTGGAGTGGCGATAAATAAAATTACCTTATTTCTATTTGGCGGGGCGGCCCAACTAACTGACGAGCCACCTTCGGCCGGAGCAGAGTTTAAGATGGCGATCGTCGGCCCCTTAAGCAGCCTTGCGTTGGCAATCATTTTTGGTCTTCTGGCTTTTGGGGCGAATTTTCAGAATATCGGGTTGCCCTTTGTTGCCGTGACCTCTACCTTGGCGGTAATCAATTTTTGGCTTGGTATTTTTAACCTTTTGCCGGGTTATCCCCTTGACGGGGGGCGGGTTCTAAGAGCGATTATCTGGCACTACAATAAAAACCTAGAAAGAGCTACTCGGTATGCTTCTTACGCGGGGGATCTGCTTGCGGCAATTTTGGTGGTGATTGGCGTATATGAATTGATAGTGGGTGGTTTTGTGGGCGGACTTTGGCTGATATTAATCGGCTTTTTCTTGTTTCAAGCGGCGGAAAGTAGTTACAGGCAGGTTAAGGTTAGGGAAGAGTTGGAGGAGGCGGAGGTGAAAGACTTGATGTCTGATCAAGCGATTCAAGTTTCTCCCGCCATGAGCGTAGAAGAACTGGTAAATAATTACTTCTGGCGTTCGAAATCTCGGAGTTTGCCGGTGGTCGAAGGAGAGGAAATGTTAGGGATTGTAAAACTTGAAGATGTGGAAAAACACCCTCAAAGGAATTGGCAGGATTTAAAGGTTCAAGACGTAATGGTCAGAGAAGTTCAGGAAGTTTCTCCTTCGGAGAAAGCTTCTGCGGCCTTTCGAAAAATTAACCACAGCGGAGAAGATCGTTTGCCCGTAGTTAAGGAAAAGAGGTTTTTAGGTTTTATTTCCCTCAACGACATTAGTTATTATCTGACTCTTAAGAAAAAGAAAAGGTTAAGTAGGTAAATAAATGGTTCTTATTCCGATTAGAGATAAACCCTCCACGAAGAGTTTCCCTCTAATAACCGTGCTGCTCGTGGCCGCAAATTTTGTGGTCTTTTTTCTCGAATTGACCTCTCCGAGCGTGGAAGAGTTTATTCTTACTTACGCCCTCGTTCCGGCGGAGGTTGACTTTAATGATGTTTATTCCTTGATCCCCTTTTTTACCTCAATGTTTCTCCACGCCGGTTGGTTTCACCTGCTAGGAAACATGTGGTTTCTTTGGATATTTGGTGACAACGTGGAAGGCAAGTTTGGAAAAATTAATTTTGTGCTGTTTTATTTGGGTATGGGTTTTTTGGCTGGTTTAACCCAATACTTAATAAATACCAATTCTTTTCTGCCGATTCTGGGAGCCTCCGGAGCTATTGCCGGGGTTTTAGGGGCTTATCTTTATTTTTTCCCTCGAGCAAAAGTCGAAAATCTTTTCCCACTACTAGGCTTGCCAATTGTCTTTGACTTACCCGCCTACGCGGTTTTGCTTTTATGGTTGTTTGTCCAATTCGTCTCAGGAACGTTTACCATTATTCAAGATGAGGTTGCCACCGGAGGGGTGGCTTATTGGGCGCATATAAGTGGTTTTTTTGGGGGGTTGTTTTTAAGTTGGTTAGGAAGATTATTAACCTCGCCGAGAGAAACAACCCTTTTACCCAAAAAAAGAAAGGCAAGAAAGTTTTAACTAGATTCAACCACTCATTCTTTCCCTGCTTCGTTTGTTGCCTTTTTTCGAGACCGGCCTTAGAATACCAATCGGTTGCATAAAGACATTAGGTCAACCACTAGATTTAGTAGTTGAGGGCTATCTGGATCTAGGCAAAGTTCTGAGCCCCATTAAAATGGGGATTTTTTGGGCCCATTTGGGCTGGGTATGGATCAATTCAGAGGGTTAAGGTCTTTACTCGGGCGCGGTATTTTTATTTCCCCGACACTGAAAAAATTTACAGAGGCGGCTGCTCGAGAAAAATTTAAGAATATCTATCGATACCTAATTGGAGTTTGGAAGAAGGCAAAACATCATTATTTGTTCATTTGGGGATATTTTTACGCCTCGCAATTAATCCGCTCCGAAATGGATATTAATTTATTAAATCCGAAATGCCACCCTTTCCCAATCTGGTTTTCGGGTCAAGCCAAGAAGTTTCGGCGGAAAATCATTCTCTTTTCTTACTTTTGGTGGCGTCAGCTTTGGAAAAAGAGGTTGGGTCTCTTAAATTTAAGCCGACTTGCCGTCTTTGCTCTAATTATTTCTCTACCTTTATTTAACGCGACTCTAACCTCTCCTTCTGAAGAATCGGCCCCACCGCCAAAACCTTATATTAGCAGCGTTGACAAAGAAAAGTTGATCCCGCAAGTGAAGCAAGAAGTAACCGAAACGGACGCTTCTTTATCCTGGTGGTTGCCTTCGGAAAAAGTAGATTCCTCTCTTCCCCCGCCGTTAATTTCGGCCCGAAGCGCGGTGGCCATCGATGTCACGAATAAAAAAATCGTGTTTGAGAAAAACCCTCACCAGAGGCTTCCTCAAGCCAGTACGACCAAAATCACTACGGCGCTAGTTGCTCTTGACCGGATGGGTCCGGATGAAATGATCAGTGTTTCACCAGCCATTTCAAATATTCACCCCCAGTCCACGGTTATGGGATTAAGTTCTGGTGAAAAGCTAACTTTACGGGAACTTCTTTACGGGATGATGCTCCCTTCTGGAAACGACGCGGCGATGGCGGTGGCGGCAGGAGTGGGTAACGGCAGCGTCCCCCGTTTTGTGGGTTGGATGAACGATAAATTAGGCGAACTAGGCTTAACCAACAGCCGTTATACTGATCCTCACGGGATTGGCGGGCCGAGTCATTATTCGACCGCTTACGAACTCGCCGTCTTGGCGAAAAAAGCCATGGAAAACCCGGTTTTTCGAGAGATCGCCTCAACGGGCGTGAAAGAAATTCCGGCAAGTAACGATCACAAAAGTTACTACTTAGTTAACTTCTTAAAACCGCTTTTGGATTCGTACTCCGGTTTTGACGGAGTTAAACCTGGTTATACTGGAGCGGCGGGGCTTTGCTTGGTGGGATCGGCGACCCGAGATGGACGGACCGTTATCACCGTCGTTCTAAACAGCACTGATCATCTACTTGATACCCAACTTCTTTTAGACTATTCCTTTGAATCTTTAAAGAGCTCTTGATTTTAAGGTTTTTCTTGCCAAGAGTAAACAGGTTTTTTAAGAATTTCGTGTGCGTAAAGAAATAGCTCTGGCCGATAGACAAACTGTTCGGCGGGGGTATTATAGTTCTTTCTGGTTGCTCCTGAGTCTAGGTCTCGATTGAGGGAAAAACTTCCGGCGGCAAATAAACCTCGGCCAATAAATTGCTTATTTGAGGCTTGAGTGGTGAAAGTTCCTTTAGCCATATAGATTCCTTCGATGAATTCACTGTTGCTTTCAATGGTGATGTCACCGTTAACAATGAAAGCGATGGAACTATTCGAAGGGAGGGTGATATTGCCTCTGATGGTTAAGTCTTGATCGATAAAGATGATCGCCTTAAGGTTGTTTGGAAAGGTGTGGTTATTGTTGATCGTTAAACTCGGGTTGGTGGCGCGCCAGAGACCGTCTGAATTGACGCTGTTGACATTACTAAAGTTGGTTACGGGATTTTTACCGGCTTGGTTTTGATAGTGGTCGATAAGATCACTGCTGGCGTGGTTATAGCCGCGTAAACTTTTGTCCGGACTAGCGGTGCCAGGCTCTATAGAGAGGTTTCCGTTTAAAACTAGGATTCCTTCGGGTTCTGAAGCACCACTAGGAGGGGTCATTAACTCTCGAGGAGTAGCTAAGTAACCAACTTTTGTGACGGTCAGATTGCCTAAAACAACAAGGTCTCCCCCGCCTTTGGTTTGAAACCAAGCGTTTTGCTTGTTCCAAAAGCCGAAATGAGCGTTTTGTGTTCCGCCAGCGGTAGTGATAGTGATGCTAAGAGTGGGGGCGGTGGTGGGGATCCAACTTTCAGCCAGACTAGCCAGATCTGACAAGTTGTTGACCCAGACAGTGTGAGCTCGATTGATTGGGACGTTGTTAAAGCTAAAACTGCTTCTGGTTAATCGGCAGTTTGTGGTATCAGTTAAGCAAACTTGGACATTTTCCGGCATATCCGTCTCGTCTCCTTGCCGAACACCGTCGCCGTTTTTGTCGTTCCAAACGTAACCCGTGATTGTGCCAATCCCCTGAACTCCGAAATCGACACTGTGGGTTCCGTTTGGATCAACCGTGACGGAGCGAGTAACCGGGGTGGTGTTCTGCCAGTTTGAAGGAACCTCAATTCGGACGGTGTGGGAACCGCGAGGGGCGTCAAAGGAAAAGTTATTTGGGTCATTGCTGTTAGTGGTTCCGCTTCCCCCTGGGCAGGGGCCACCTCCAGGCGGGTCAAGACAAATAGTCACACCGCTAACGTTTGGTTCTCCTCCGTCTTTAACTCCGTTGCCGTTTCTGTCGTCGAAAACGTTGCCGGTGACTGTCCCGGGAGGGGCAGTGGCGGTGACCGTGACGGAATCTAGGACTACTCCACCGGAACAACTGTCCCCCGTTCTTAACTGAAAGATATAGTTATGGTCATAGGTGATGGCGGTGGCTTCTTTATTTCCGGAAAGGCCGGTGCCAAAGGAAGTTCCGTCAAGACAAACGAGGGCGGAAGGGGTATTACTGGCACTCCAAGTAATCGTTGGGGTTTGGCCAAGAGTGCAGTAGGTATTTCCTTTGGCGATAGTGCAGGGATTTGGGCTGGCGGTGATCGTGCCGGCCGGACCGGAAGCGCCGTAAACTCTTACCCAGGCCAGGTCTCCTCCGACGGCTGTCTTGTCCCACAACCGATAACCGTCCTGCCAGCGAGTGCTTTCGGCGTAGTAAGCAACGCCGTCATCGTAGGCATGTTGCCACGCGGCACGACTTTCTTCTGCTATCCAGTGAACGTCGTGATCCGCCCGGTGCACGGGAACAAGTAGAACGTTATGGCCTCTCAAATCTTGGGTAATGTAAAGTTCGAAGTAGATGGTTTCACCTGGCGTGACCGAAATTGGAGGGCTGAAGGTCGCTCCGGTTCTTTGTCCGAGACCGCCGCTCCAACCAAAAGAAGCGTCGGCTTTGCGCAAGAAATTCGGGTCGTTTAACTCCTCGGTGGTTTTCCAGGTTCCGCTGAGTTGATCTTGTTTTAAGCCTCGGTAAACTCTGATCTCTGCGGGCGAGCCAATCTGAGGGCTGCCTTCGCTGCCAACCCAGACGTCGTCAAAATATATGGCAGTTATCTGGTTAATACCTGGGGGAATCTTGATAGTTTGACCGGCGTAACTGTTTCCCGTGCAGCCTTCCCCGCAAGTTGAGTCCGGGGCGCCGTACCAGTGACGGCTCTCGCTCCATTTTTCACTGACGCTGCGCTGGTATTTATTATCCGTCGCGTTTGTCGGCCCGTGGACTAAAAGAGGGCGGGTAGGGTCGTCACACCAGATATGGTGATCATCTCTTGTCCACTGCCAAAAGAAACAGACCGTCCTGTAGTCGGGAATGGGAAGAGGATAGATGATCTCGTCGGCTTGGGCGGCTTTTGAGAACAAGGGAAAGGCTAAGAAAAAAATAAAAAACAATAAAGACCGGAGCAGCAGCTTTTTCATAATCGTTAATCTTTGACGATAACAAATTGATTGATTTGAAATTCTTCACCTGGGGCGTAGCCCCCGCTGATTTTGACCTTGTCCCCTACCTTAAACTGATACATCCCGCTCAGATCGGCGTACGGAGGGGGGTTGAAGGAGCCCGCCTCTGGCCCTAAAGGAATTTTAAGGCTAAATTGTTCTCCTTCCCTCTCCAGGGTTAGTAGAAGGCTTTCTTTATCAAAGTTTGTCACCGTGCCGTTTATTTGCTGATATATCAGAGTGCTGTTAACATAGCCCTTTTTATAATCAAAAGGAACTTCCACTCTTTTTGTGTCGAGTTTGATTTGGTTGATTTCTTGTTTGAGCGAATTGTTATTGTTAACTAAGGCGAGTAGAAAAATAGCTAAAGTAAGAACAGCGATTATTAAAAACGAAGAAAAAGCTTTTTGATTATCCAGCGAGGTTAAGAAGGGACCTGATTTATGTCGTTCAAACATTAAATCTCCTGAGAAAAAAGAAAAAAAATTAGTTCAACTTTTGTATACTGTTAATCTAGCAATTTTAAGCTTGCTTGTCAATCCTTTACCTACCGCTTTTGGCTAAGGTAAGTTTTCCGTCCAGGAATAGAAAGACTTTTTAACTGAATCACTAGGGTGGAAAAGCAAATCTGGCCGGAATGAGAACTGTTCCGCCGGGGTGTTTGCGTTGTTGGTATCTAAATCTCGGTCAAGGCTAAATCCGCCTAAAGCGCTGAAAGAGCCGGCCGCTAGAAGTTGGGTCGCCGATCCGTCGTAGCCGGTGCGAAACTCTCCGTCAGTAAAGTAAAAGCCTTCAACTTTTGCCACGTCTCCATTGAGGAAAATGTTGCCGGAAGCGATAATTTCCACCGAACTTTTACTCCCAACGGGAACCTCAATGTTACTAGCAATCTTTAAATTTCCTTTGATCAGAACGGTCACGATGGTGTCGTTTGGAACTGTCCAAGTGGTGACCGAACCGGTCTCGGGCGGAACGCGCAGGGTGACGGTTTGATCAGGTAAGGAAGTGGCGTCGTAATAGTATATCCCGGAAATGGTCGGTGGATTAGTCGGATCGAGATTCGAGGTAGTTGGAGATCCGGCGAGCTTGTAGAAGTAATCGTAATTGACGTTGGGCGGAAGAACCGAGGCGTTTTCATAAGAAGTTACCTTTATCTTGGTGGATTCATCCGCCCCTAGATCGACGGTTTGGCCGGAAACGACGCTTCGATCCGGGTCAAGGTTGAAAACCGCCGGAGTTTTAAAGGTGCGATCATACATTCGGTCAATCGGAGGTGGATAATATTGCTGGACCCAATCGGTAAAGGCCGAACCGCCAGAGTCGCCTCCAAAGCAGAAAATACTATGGGTTGAGCCAGTTATTCCTTCCGTACAGGATAAGCCGCTCATATTAACAAGAGTAGTGGCGGTCATGACTGTTCGGTTATTAGTGGCGGGGTTATATTCGAAAATTTCATTTGTCATTCCGGTTTGGGTAGTTCCACCAAAGCAGTAAATAAAGTTAGTCGAGGAATCAGCGGCGCAGGAGAGATAATGCCTGCCGCTAGTTAGGGTGGCTGAAAGATCAGTTGCGAGATTAGTCGCCGGATTATAGGCGGTTATTTTTGTTGAATGGCTGGCCGTACCATCGATACCGCCGAAGCAGTAAATAACATTGGTGGAACGGTCGGGGGCACAGGAGAGGCCCAACCTCTTGGTCGAAAAGGAGGTTTTATACGTGTAATATACGTTTGGGTCGGTACTCATCGGAACTAGAGTGTGGGGGTCGTACTCAATGATTTGGTCAAAATTAGCACCCTCACCGAAGCAGTAAATCTTCCAGTTGTCACTCGCGTCTCTGGCGTCAACGCAGGAAGCGTAGCTTTTAAATATTGAGGTTAAACTTCCGTCGTTTCTAACAGCCTCAGCACTAGTGTCATTGGCTCTCGGGTCATACTCAATGACTGACCAGCCTGTTCCTGTGCTGCTAGTTTGAACGCCCCCGAAACAGTAGATTTTGTTAATGTCGGCGCCATAGCCGGTGCAGGTAGCGGCATACTTGGCGCGAGGTAACTTGGCATTTTTAGTTTTCACCGCGAGAGTGTTTGGATTAAACTCGACGATTCCGTCATAAGCTTCCTTTGAACCGTCTTCTTTTTCTCGGTAACCGCCGAAGCAGTAGATGTTACTGCTTAAAGGATCCTTAGCGCAAGCGGAATCCCGGATATCGTAAGGCATCACCGTGTTGGGAAGGATGGGCGATCTGACATAATTTGCGTAGAGATCTCCCCCGTTGATCTGAAACCAACCCATCTCTGATCTTAGGCCAAAGTTAATTTCTTTAGTTATCGGGGTACCTCCAGCTGTGGAAACACTGCTAGTGTACGGGATAGAGGCGCCTGTTTCGGTGGGGTCGTTGACGTTGTACCAGCCGATCGATCGGTAAGCTGTGGGGAGGATATAGCTGAGTGAAACGTTGTCCGGCGGTAGGACCTTAGTGGTTACGGAGTAGGTGTTAAGGCAGTCTGTATCGCTGGCGAAATTAGAATAGTCTCCGTTGAGAGAGAAAGTAATCACTCCATTATAGCAAGGCTCTCCAACGTCTTTAAGCCTATTTTTCACGACCGAATCTATCCAGACCTTTCCGGTGATGGTTACCGTTACGGGTACGACTTTGATGGTGAGAGTGATCTTTTGGTCAAACCAACCCTTCGGACCATACATTTGCCAGTTAAAGGAGTAATCCTTATCGTTGGTGTCTGTTAAGGTTGGGGCGGTGATACCAAAGTTAAAACTATAAGTTTGGTTTGGGAGAACGCTTCCATCAACATATTCGACAATCTCGTTTTGGGCGCCCTCGGTGTTACTGTAGCCTTCCAAGCAATAAATTTTGTCCGCCGAGGGAAGATTGACACACTTGGCAAATATTTCACTAGTTGGTAAGATGGCGGTTTTCGAAAATACCAGATCTTGTTTTGGGTCGTACTCGAAGACTTGGTTAACGTTGTTTGTTCCGTCGTATCCCCCGAAACAGTAAATAGTGTGCTTGGCCGAGTTTTCCGCGCAGGCGAGATTTGACAAACTTGCGGGAAGCGTAGCGGTTTTGGGATTAACGGTGTTGCCAGCAGGATCGTATTCGAAGATTTGATTGGTAAAGTTCCAGGAAGGGTCGTGGCCCCCAAAACAATAAATTTTATTTGTGGAGGAATCGTTAGCGCAACCTGATTCATAGATCCCGGCGGGAGTGACGGCGCCTGTAGGAGCGATATTGTGTGTGCTTGGATCAAACACGAGAACTTCGTTATAAACCGAGCCATTAAAACCTTGAAAGCAATAAATTTTATCGTTTGCACTTTCAATGCAGTTTGAAAATATTTCTCCCCGAGGAAGGGTGCCAACGTTTGCAAGATTATTGTTTGAAGGGTCAAATTCTATGATTTGGTTTAGAAAAGCATATGAAGAATTATTACCACCGAAGCAATAAATTTTGTTCGTTAAAGAACTTTCTGAACAAACCAAAGCAGTCTGTGGTTCGGTTAGTGTCGTGGTGAGGGTAGTAAGATCGTCAGAGATTGGATCATAAGCAAAGATTTGATTGGTCATCGAGCCAGAAGTTATGCCCCCGAAACAAAATATCTTGTCGCTTGTGGGATCTTTGGCGCAGCCCGACCCAATCACGTTTGGGGTTGTCGCGGCCATCGTTTTAATTGTATCCGGCGGTAAAAGA
The DNA here is from genome assembly GCA_020060105.1 of Candidatus Woesebacteria bacterium. Taxonomy (GTDB): domain Bacteria; phylum Patescibacteriota; class Microgenomatia; order Woykebacterales; family 2-01-FULL-43-14; genus JAGVAV01. The sequence continues at coordinate 15,786 of JAGVAV010000039.1, forward strand.
TCGACTTTGCTTAATCCCCAGACGATATTTCCAGCGGGATCTTGACTGCCAAGATAGTAGCCATCGCTTTTAGTCCACTTTGTCGTTCCGCTGTTTTTAAGGGTGATTTTTACTGAGGCGGTTGCCCCCGAGACCATGGTCGTTGGACCGTCGTAGGAAACAAAAGAAGCTTTGTCGGGGGCGGTTACGGTAATAGAGATAATCGCTTTGTTATCAAATTTCACCCCTGATTTATGGACCTGCCAGTTGAAGGCTTTGATCTCATCTGTAGCTCCGGAAAGAGAAGGAGCGGTAACGCTAATTGGAAATTCAAAGGATTGCCCAGGATTGATAGTAGAGAACTGGTGTTCACTGATGGTATTTAGAGTCGCGCTATCAGTATATCCCCCAAAACAGTAAATTTTATTGGTCGTGGAGTTCTCGGTGCAGGAAAGGCCGTCGGTTCCTGACGGCAGGGTGAGAGGCTCCGTAGTGAGAGTGTCGAGAGCCGAGTTGTAAGAAACTATTTGATTAAGGAGAGTATTGCTACTGTTAAGACCTCCGTAACAATAAATTTTGTGACTACCGGAATTTTCCTTACAGGAGGAAAGGTAAGCGGCAAAAGGCAAAGTTGCCGATTTGGTGGCTAGGGTGTCAAAGACAGGATCGTACTCATAAATTTGAGCGACTTTTCCCGTGGTGCTTGTCCCGCCAAGGCAGTATATTTTGTGGCTGGCGGAGTTTTCGGCGCATTGAGTGATTATATTGCTTGGAAAGACAGCGGTTTTGGTATTTAAGCTGTTAGCCAACGGATCATATTCAAAGATCTTGTTACTTAGGCTGGTAGCGTACCCCCCAAAACAATAAATTTTATTAGTGGCAGAATTTTCGGCGCAGGAAAGGCCCCACATTCCGGCTGGTAATGTGGTAGATTTTATGGTTAAGCTATCGCTAGAGGGGGTGTATTCTAAGATTTGGTTAGAGTAGCCCGAAGCTGTCCACCCCCCAAAACAATAAATTTTATTTGTTGAGGAATCCTGGGCGCAAGATAATTTATCTCTAGCGGTGGGTAGCTTTGATGATTTGGTAATGAGGGTGTCATTAACGGGGTCATATTCAGTGATTTGGTCTAAGACATTAGTTGAATCAGACCCTCCAAAACAATAGATTTTACCGGTGGAAGTATTTTCCACGCAAGAAAGATCGTATCTTGGCGCTGGTAACAACGCAGATTTACTAACAAAAGTATCGCTTTCTGGTAAATTCGCTTGAGTGGCTCCCCAAACATTATCTTCAGTTAGGCCAAGATGATAATTTGTGTTTTTAGACCAGCTGGATTTGCCGATGTTTTTCATTGTTATTTTCACACTAGCATTTGCCCCGCTAACAATTGAAGAAGGTCCTTCATAAGAGACAAAGGAGGCGAGATTATAAGTAGGATCGGCAATTCTCACGAAGCCAGAGGCAAAAACGTTTGACCCGGGGTAAGTGCTTTCATAGTTCTGGCTGTGCCAGTTAAATTGATAATATCCTTGTCTACTAAATGTAAACGGAAAAGTCAGGGTTTGGCTGGTAAGACTTGGAATGATAGCAGTCTGATGGGTACTTTCCACGACAAGACTTTGGTTAGAATATCCAGCGGCTGCACTGCAGTCAGCGAGTTCTTTTTCGGTTAGGGCTGGGTTATAGATATCTTGTCCAGGACAACTGTTAACCCGATAAAGTGACGACCAGGTGGTGTCGCTTAGATCTAGGGCATTGTTGTTATAGAGAGTAATATGAAAATCCAACTTGGCGCCTTCGGAGGAATATTCAAAGATTTGATTAAGGAGTGCGCTCCCGTCGTTTCCACCAAAACAGTAAATTTTGCTGTTAGCGGTACTTTGAGTGCAGCTAAGGTTCCATCGACTGGAAGTTAGAGGGGAAGCTTTAGTGGCGAGGGTATTGTTTACCGGGTTGTATTCGACTATTTCGTTAAGAAGGCCGGAGTTTCCCGAACCGCCGAAACAGTAAATTTTATTGGTTTGAGGGTTTTTATTGCAGGCTAAGCCCATCCTTTCACTAGGCAGGGAATTTACTGACAAAACTGCGTTGGCGTTATCTGGGCTTGAAGGGTTGTATTCGATAATTTGGTTAAGCCTGCTACCCGCTTCATTTTTTCCGCCAAAGCAATAAATTTTACGACTATATGATTCGTCGTACCCCTCGGCGCAGGAAAGATAAGCGGTATTTCCAGGCAAGGCGGCGGTTTTGATCTTAACGGCGTTGTTATCGTCCGGAGCGGTGGGATCATACTCAATAATTTGGTTAAGCCAGCCTCCGCTGGTTATCCCTCCGAAACAGTAGATTTTGTTAGTGTCCGGGTTTCTGGCGCAGGAGTGGTAGTATCTGCCTGAGGGGAGGGTGGCGGTTTTTGTTTTGATGTTAGTTCCGGTGTCAGCGGCTGCCGGATCATACTCGATGATCTGGTTAAGCCAGCTTCCCCCGCCGTAGCCTCCAAAACAATAAATTTTAAGATTGTTAGCGGAGTCGTATCCTTCAGCGCAAGAAAGACCGAGTCTTTTGGTTGGCAACGTGGCGACCTTTTTAACGTTAATGTCTGTAGCTGGGTTGTATTCTTCAACATGATTACTTGCACCTGAGCCATCGTTACCGCCAAAGCAATACATTTTGCCTGTTTTAGGGTTTTCCACGCATGAATGTCCTTCTCTGGATACCGAGAGAAGGGCTGATTTAATTTTAAGATCATCTCCGGGACCCATAGAAAAACCCGTTCGATAGGCATCGGGGTCGTTTTGGTAACAGGTACCGTTGGTCTCGTAGCTAGAACAGGATCCGGCATAACTATTTGTTCCAGCGTATACATCAACGTCACTTCCTCCGGCTTTAAACCTCGGGAAACTATAATTAACCGGGGAGCCGGAAATACTGTAACCAGCGGCAGAGTTTGGGGCTGCTCCCCAAGGAGTGGATAAATCTATCGTGCTGGCAGACACGGTTGATGAAGCTAGGAAAGTGAAAACTACTAGCGCAACAAAAATACAAATCGCTCTTTGGGCAAAGCTTTTAATCATAACTTTTTAGTTAAAGTCCCCTCGATTTAATCGGACTAGTTCCCCACCTAAGGGTACACTCATAACGGTATCATTTCTAGTTAGGACAAAAACTAGAGAGGAATTTTGATAAAGAGGCATTGGTTCCCCCTCAGTGTTCCCAATTGTCTCGCCTCTTTTAACGGTTTTATTTTCCGGGAGAGGTCCGACAAAATAATATGCCGCTCGGAGAAGCTTATCCTTATTAGTGAGAAGAACCATAGTTATGTCTTGTGTTTGGGTATCCTTTGAGGATTTGGCGATTTTAATTTGACGGGAAGACACCTCACCATCGAAAGCGGCAATGAGAGGACTACCTTTTTCTATTTTCGCCCCGAAGCCTATATAGCTTGAATCAACGCTGATATCCGTGCCGTTTTGGCAAAAGGAAGGGAGGCTGGGACAAGCAAAAGGGCCTTTTTGTTCCTCTGATGGAAGAGGAAAGGAAGCGGCTTGCAGCTCAACGAAATTTTCTTTCAATATTCTTGGTTGGGAGAGGATAAAGAATGCGGCGCTTAAAGTCAGAACAAGTGAAGTTGTCAGAACAATCCAACGGACCAGGTTATCTTGGGCCAGGTCCTTGAGGACTTGAGTTCTCCAATTAGCTTGAATAGTTTGAGATTGATTCCTCATACAAACAGTACTGCACCGGAAACGTTGCTTAAGTTCTCGTTAATGATTAAATCTTAACAACTTTTCCCTAAAGCTGTCAAGCTAAAGTTTAGCTCAAGTCAACCTTGACCGAACAAATAAGGTCTTGGTAAAATTAGTAAATGCCAGTTAAGAAATCTCCCCGTCCCCAAAAATATTTTGTTTATGGTGCGTTGATTTTAATTGTTATCTTACTCATTGGCCTTAAGGTAATTTTTTCGGATTCCTCTAAGACTGCGAGTGTGAAGATATTGGGGGTTGGAAAAAACTCCTTTTCCGGTGAGGAGAAGCCTACCCAGACCCTCCCTTTTGGGGGGTTGGATATAGGCAGCCTGAAGAGGATTGATGAGGCTGCTCCTCTTATCAGCGCAAAATCGGCTATAGCTTTGGATCTGACGGGGGAAAATTTGCTTTATCAGAAATCTGCGCAGATGAAAGTACCGGTGGCGAGCTTAGTTAAAATAATGACTGCGGTTGTGGCTTTGGAGAACCGGGATTTGAAAGAGTTACTGACGGTAAGCAAAGAGGCTTCAAGCATGGAGCCAGACAGTATGGGGCTTTACCCCGGTGAGAAATTAACCTTGGAGCAGCTTCTCTACGGGCTTCTTCTGGTTTCTGGCAACGATGCGGCGGAAGTTATTGCGGAGGGGGTAAAAGGAGACAGGCAGGAATTTTTGTCTTTGATGAATAAAAAGGCTAAAGAACTAGGGATGAACGACACTTATTATGTCAATCCTTCCGGGTTGCAAGGCGACGGGGATCATTACTCAACTGCTCAGGATCAGCTGATTTTAACCTTACACGCTTTAAGAAATGAGGTCTTTCGAAAGATTGTGGCGACTAGGGAATACCGAATTCCCACGGTTTATACCGAAGAAGAAAACCATAAAAACTTTTGGCTTCCGAATACCTCTCCTTTAGTTGACTACCCAGGGTTTCTGGGGGTAAAGCCAGGCTACACTCCTGAAGCGGGAAGGTGTTTGATTACCTTAGTTGAGAAAGATCGGAATCAGATTTTGGTGATTGTTTTAGGGAGTGACGATCGTAAGGGAGACACGGAGGCGTTGCTTGATTACAGTTTCAAGATTCTAGGGTTAGGCAGTTAGATTCCTCTCTTTTCAACTCTCCAACTTTCAATACTATTAAACCTATCCGCGGGAACCGTAAAGTCAACTAATTCAAATCCTTTGACCTTGGACGAAAGAATGTAATTAAAAGAAGGAAGGTATAAAAAAATTACCGGTACTTCCTCTAAAAAATATTTTTGAAAATCACTGTACTTTTCTTTTCGGCTGCTCAAATCAAGAGTTTTCCTTGCGTCTTCCAAAGCTTTATCAATTTTTGGCACGCTGAGGGCGGTAATATTGGCGTTATCCGTTTGGGTCGAGTGCCAAAGGACGTATTGGTCGGGATCCGGGTTAATTTCTTGCGAAGTAATCAAGACTTCAAATTGCCGACGGGAAACAATTTGCTCCTTTAGATCGGAAGTGTTAAAAATTCTTTGTTCTGTTTTGATTCCGAGGCTTTCCCAAGCGGCAGCTACTTCTTTGGCGATTTCCGGATAAGGAGAAATTCCTACGGTTGAAATAGAAAGGGTAAATTCTTTATCGCCTTTTTTGCGGGTATTTCCCTCTAATTTCCAGCCGGCTTTTTCGAGTAATTCTTTTGACTTTTCCAGGTTGTAGGTGTACTTTTTGTGCTCTTCTGTTTTAGCCCAGGAGAGAGACGAGACGGGAGAATAAATGGGTTGGCCTTCTCCTTCAATAGCTTCGTTAATTATCTTTTCAGTTGGGGTCGCGTAAGCCAGGGCTTGACGAACGACTCTTTCGGAAACGGGGCCGTCCTTAGTGTTTAAGAATATTCCGACAAACCTTCGGTGAGTTGGCCCAGAATAAACCTGAAAGTTTGGCCAGTTCTCAAAAATTTTCTTTTCCTCGTGATCGACCCCGCCTAAACCGTGAATCTCGCCAAGCTTAAGAGCCTGAATGGCCATTTGATAAGATGGGTAGTATTTGAAGACCACGTCGAGTTTATCATTACTAAGAGTGAGGTGCGTCTTAGAGGTTTCTTTAACTCTGAAAGGCCCAGTTCCTACCGGTTTGAAATTGTTAAGAGGAATATGTTTTGGGATGATGCCTAAGGCGACAGTGGTTGGAAACGGAGCAAAAGGCTCCTTTAGTTTAAACTTAACCGTATATTCATCTACTTTGGTTATTTCAATGTCTTTAAAGATATCCTGATAGCTTCCCTGAATTGAAGGGTTTTGGGTTAGCTTGACAGTATGAATCACGTCATCAGCACTAAACTTTTTTCCATCGTGCCAATAAACATCTTGGCGAAGATAAAAAGTGTACTCCTTACTATCTTCGACGGTATACTTTTCGGCTAAGTCAGGAACTGGTTCCCCCTTTGAGTTTACCTTAACCAAGCTGCGGTAGACTAAACGATTTATGTCCTTTTCAATATCTGTTTTTTCGAAAAGCGGATTTAAGACGCCCGGGCTGCCGACAATTCCCTCATAATAGTACTGATGGGTATGAGCCCTTTCCAGTTTAGCTAGAGCGGGCAGAAAAAGATTGGGGTAGCTGTACTGAAGAGAAAGCCAAAGAAGGTAGATAAGAGGGAAAATCAAGATGATGAGTCGGTAATGGCGTTTAATAAGACTTAAGATATACCAATAATAAAAGCGAAACTTTTTACTCATTATTTTAGCCGGAAATGACTACTAAAGCCAGGGCGATTGCCATAAAGAGAAAGGCGCAGGTGATGGTTGAGAAAAAGAGGATTTTTTCTACTCCACGGCGCGACCGATACACTGCTCCCTCACCGCCAAAAGTAGACGATAAACCTACCCCTTTGGCTTGAAGGAGAATGAAAACGACAAGAAGGCAGGCAACGATAATTTGGGATATAGTTAAAACTTCTTTCATGAACCTAATTATTTTAGCACAAAGTCTCAAATTTTGGCAAGTGAGTGTAAATTAATGGACAAGCCAATGAAGAAAGGAGGAAACAAAACCAATCGTCAATGAAGAGACAACGGCTGACCATAAAACATTTAGATATATAGCTGGGATGACAAAACCTTGGTAACTGAAACCTTCAAACTGGAAGGCAATGGTATTAAAATCCGGCACAAATCGGGTGACCAAGTAAAGAATGACTAGATTGACAACCCAGCTAAAAAGACCTAAAGTCAGGAAGTTAATAGGAAGCATTAAAACGTTGATAATCGGCCGGATAAATAAAGCTAGCAGACCAAAGGCTACGGAGGCTTGGAGAAGTACGGTAAGATCGCCTCTATAGCTTAAACCGGGAAAGAAATAAGCCACTAAGGCAAAAGAAACGGCGTAAAAGACGAAAGACCGGAGCAATCCCTTCATGTCTCATAAGTTAGCATACGAAAGTTTGATTGTAAAGGTGTCATAGATAGTCTTAACCTTTTAAGAATGTAAGAATGATTTACGGCGCAGATGACGGTGATAATTTAAGGCGAAACGGTGGGCTTCATCGCGAAGACGTTGGATCAACTGCAAGGCGGGAGAACTTTGCGGGAGCTTAAGAGAAGCAGGTTGAATAGGTAAGAAAATCTCTTCCCTTCTCTTGGCTAAACTAATGATCGGGATGTCCCGACCAGTTTCTTTTAAAACCTCGCAGGCAACCTTTAGTTGTCCCTTTCCCCCGTCAATGACGATAAGATCGGGTGAAGGCCAAGTATTTTTAAATCTTCGTTGGAGAACTTCTTTCAGCATTGCGTAATCGTCAACGCCGGGGCTTCGTTTTATTTTAAACTTTCGATACTGGCTTTTGTCGGCTTGGGCTTGGGTGAAGACGATCATCGATCCGCTGGCTTCCTTACCCATGGTATTGGAGATGTCGTAACATTCAATCCGGGCGGGGATTTTTTTAAGATTTAAAATCTCTTCAAGCTGGTGGAGTTCCTCGCGCCTTAGATCGTCTAAGAGATTAGGGTTTTGAAGATAATGACTGACTAACCGAGTTTGAGTGGTGACATAATTGATTGATTCGAGTTGGTCGCGTAAGAGGGCGGCTTTTTCGAAATTCAGATCCTTTGCCTTTTGGTTCATTTCTTTAGTAATTTGTTTAACTACTTTATCCTTTTTTCCTTTTAAAAACAAAATGATCTGATGGACTCTTTTTTCATACTCTTTCGGCTCGAAGTCCTTGCGGCAAGGGCCGAAACAAAGGTTAATATGGGCATAAAGACAGGTTTGACCAGGCGGGTTTTTACAAATCCAGTGGGGAAAAAGTTTTTGAATAAGCCTGATAGTTTGGCGGACGGCTCTGCTGTTAGGGAACGGACCAAAGTAGATCTTCGCCGCGTCTAGGTCTCGCAAACGGGCGGTAATTATCCGCGGATACTTTTCCTTGGTTACCTTTATGTAAAGGTAGTCTTTATCGTCCTTGAGACGGACATTATAGCGGGGACGAAACTTTTTGATAAGATTAGCTTCTAGGATTAAAGCCTCAATTTCTGATTGGACTTCAATATAGTCGATTGACTCAATCTCCGAGACTAATAGAGAAGTTTTGGGTAAGAGGTTGTTTTGGAAATATGAGTGAACACGGCTCTTTAGATTGACCGCTTTGCCGACGTAAATAACTTGACCTTGAGCATTTTTAAAAAGATATACTCCAGTCTTGCTGGGTAAATTTGGAATGACCATGAGCCTAGTTTAGCAGAAATGAAACCAAAATAAAACACACACCGGGTGTGTGTTAGCTAGACACATCAGGATTTATTCCAAAACGAGATGTTTTATATCTTGAAGCTTTCTTTGGTAGTCTAGCTGATCGAAAACGAAATTTTGGTAACTTAAGTTCTTGAAATGGTTTAGAATAATATCACCTTTAATAAATGGCAAGAACTTTTGCCCTAAAAAATTTGAAAGGGAAGACCAAGGATAGCCTGCTAAGTTTTCCTTTTCTATCAAGTAAGAAGAAACGGGATTTAAATGAATGTAACGATTGACATGCAAAAGCTGTTCTTCCGATTCAATCCTGACCGCTTTAAACATTGATTCAAAGAGCGGGCCAGTTCTGTTTAACTTAATGTTAAAGTACCTGGCATAACTGTTTTGGAGATTCTTCATAAAAACTGAGATTCCTTTATCGGAAAGTTGCTGTAAAAGGAAGTGGATATGGTTTGGCATGAGGCAGAAAGAAATAATGTTGACTAAGTTTTTATTTTGGTTGATTTTGTTTAGGAAAGCTATCTTTTCTTGTTCGTTTAAGCGATTAAAATGCGAGTACCTCATTGGGAGGTTTTCAAACCGGTAAAAGTTAACTAAATTAATAAACCTCTGATAGTCACGTTTGTCTATAAAGATAGGATTTCTTGCTACCCCTCGATTGATGACGTGGTAAATTTCGTTATTTGCCAAAGGAGTTTTTCGATACGGCATACTCTCATTTTAAATACCGATTCCTGAGGTGTCAATACGTTCCACACCGGGTGTGTGCAAAAGTGTAAAAACTAGAAGGTTGTTTTCTTTTTAAGTTTTCCGAGGATGATTAGGAAACCCGCGAAAACTAAGGTGGCTAGAGCGAAAAGGGCGACCCAAGGAACAAAGCCGTAAGTGAGAAAAGGTTCAATTTTGATTGGTTTGACAACCGATTCTTTAACTTCATCTCGACCGTCCGTACCAACGAGCTCAAGGCTTAGAGGGTCGGTTTTACTTAGGAAAACATCTTTAGTGCGTAGCTTAAGGTTAAAGCGTTTTGTTTCATAAGGTAAAACAGTCCCCACCTCCAGAGTTTTTTGAGAAAGAATTTCTAGCTCTTGGGTGTTGATGATGAGTTTGGCGTTTTGCAAAGCTTTACTACTGGTATTTTTGACTTGGACTTCAATGTTGGTCGAAAATCCGGCCGGCAAGTTATCTTGGCTTAGTTCCAGAGTGATCTTGGGTTTATCCGTTGGATTACTTTGGCTAAAGGTAACTTTGACATCCCCTTGGCTGTTTGGGTCAATTTTATAACTTCCCGCCGGGTATGGCTGCTGAGAGGAGATTCCACGAATGGCGAAAACAAAATGGTTTGTGTCTAACTTGTTAAAATAATCAAGGCCTCCGGTAGTTGATCCCCAAGTCGGGTCAACGGAAATCCAACGGCTCTTCTCAAAGTCATAATATTGGGGCCAGGCATGTAAGACATCGCTGTTTTCTTTACCGCCAATGGTGGTTGGACGAAGTTTCTTATTTTCTGTGTAAGCAAAACCATCCAGTTCTCGGGCCGGAATGCCGGCGGCTCTGGCGAGGGCGATGAACAAATCGGTAAACTCCATACAAATTGCTTGGTCGGGATTCCGAAGAGCGGTTAAAGCGCCCATCCTTTCCAGATTTGGGTCTTTGACTCTTTCGTAGCCGTAATTGAGGGTATTGACCACATACTCATAGATCGCTTGAGGCGTTTTTAATTCTTTGGCTTTCTCCAAAATTAAGGGATCGTTTGACTCCCAATATTTATCAGGTTTGAGATAGCCGCTTAATTTAGTGCTTTCCCATTTTTTAGTTTGGAAATGACTATCATTAGCGATAATTTTAACGGAACCCATAACGGTGATATCAAGCTTGGTATCTCTTTCTAACTTGTAGCGGGCGAGATAATTACCATCTTCATCGGTAAAAAACATTTCTGGGAGAGGGTTAATATTGGTAAAGTAGACTTGTTGAGTCTCGGTGTCAGGAGGAAGCGTGATATCAGCGAGACTAGTAAGGAGGCTGTCATTCTTTAAATGGTATTTTAGTTCAAAGTCAAAAACTTGATGTGGGCCAAAGGCGGCCACTACCCCGCTTTTCGCTAACTGTTCTTTGTCAAAGCGATACTCCTTTTTGTCGTTTTCTTGTTCGTTTTTGGGTTTAGGTGAGATATAATGAAGATCACCGTAAGCTTTTGGGACTCTTAAAGAGAGGTTGTAAGTTTCGATGTCTTCAATGTTGGCTAATTTTGGAACGTTTAATTCCCAGATAAAACCGTTTTTGGAGGCAGCCTCTTCAAGGCGATATTTGAGCTGAAAATTTAAGCTCCTATTTTGGCCGATGACTTTATCGTTGAACTTTAGAAATATTTCAGTTGAATTTTCCTTATAATTTACCTGAGGATTTATTTTTCCGCTTCCATCCTTTGCCTCTACATCGCTTACTTTGGTTGAACCAATGCTTAAGGTGTACTCGGTAGCGTAATAGTTGCGGGTGAGATTTGTTAGCTTGATATTTTGGCTGACTAAAGTTATTTCTTCTTCTTCGAAATCGTAGGTCACGTCGTAAGTAGCGGAAAACTTTTCAGACGCAAAAGCACTGCTAAATGAAGCGCTTAGCAGGGAGAGTAAGAAAAAAAACGAGGAAAGTAAAATAATTTTTTGGATTTTATTCATCTAAATAAACGTTAATTGCTCAGTTAGCGAATTTAAACTTGAGAAGCTGATTAGTCGTTTCCCTTAACCCTCATTGACCCAAGTACCGGCTTTTTTGGATATTTCCTCCGGCGAAAACTGAGACTTAACCAGATATTCATTTGCCCCCAGGACCAGACCTTTTTCCACCATGTCTTGTTCGTCAAAGTTGGAAAGAATAATTACCGGAGTCACTTTGGTTTTCGGGTTTTCTCTAAGCCTTTTCAAAACCTCGAAGCCATCCATCCCCGGCATTTTAATGTCAAGAAATATTAACTTTGGATTTTCACTCCAGGCCTTTTTCAAACCCTCTTCGCCGTTTTCGGCGGTTACCACTTCGTATTCATCCAGAGAAAGCTTAAGCTTATAAAGTTCCAAAACTTCTTTTTCATCTTCGATTAATAAGACCTTGACTTTTTCTTCTCTTGAGGTTACCATTCTGCCTCCAATTTTTAATTAACCTTTTCGGTTAACCGAGTTTAGACTTTAATATTAACATTTCAATTAGCTTTTGGCAACACAAACTTAAAGGTTGAGCCTTGATCGAAAGTTGAGTCAACGCTGACTGATCCCCCATGCATTTCGACCAGATTTTTCACAATGAACAAACCAAGACCAGTGCCCTTATTTTCTTTGATGTAACTTCCGCTTACTTGCTGGAATTTTTGGAAGAGGGTGGGAATAACGTGCTTTGGTATTCCGGTTCCGTTATCTTCAACTTCTACTGCGACTGAACTGCCTTTTCCCTTTACCCTGACCACGACTCTCCCCTTTTCTTGGGTAAATTTAATCGCGTTATCGACTAAGTTGGTCAGAACTTGCTTAATTTTTCCTCGATCAGCTAAAATCTGATAGTCGTCACACCCCTCATTAACTAAGTAGAGGGAAATCCGTTTATTTTTAGCCGTAACTCTTAATTCTTCAACAACCTCTTCGATAAGAGATTTAATTTGGACTCTTTCCGGATAAATCTTCAGGCGGTTTTCTTCGATTCTCGCCACGTTTAATAAATCCTCAACGAGGTGAGTCAGTCTTTGAGTGTCTTTGTAAATCTTATTAAAAATTATATTGTGACGGGGAGAAATTTCTCCAAGGTCGCCAGCCAGAAGCATGGAAAGGTAACCGTTAATAACGGTTAATGGGGTTCGGAGTTCATGAGAAGCGATGGAGACAAATTCCGACTTGGCTCGATCAAGCTCCTTTAGTTTGGTAATGTCTCGCATGACTTGAATTATCCCTTGCATTTTTCCGCTTGGTCCTCTTAAGGGGCTGTAACTTGAGCCAACCCAGATTTCCTTTCCGTATTTAGTTTTTATTTTATGTTCAAAGTAAGGAATCGGCTCATTACTCTCTTTTAATTTTTTCAAAGGACAGTTGCTGGTGCAGATTTTGTCCCCCTTACGGTCATACTCGGAGTTAACTTCGTAGCAGCGTTTACCAATCGTTTCTTCCGAACTGCAGCCCGTTAAAATTTCAAAGCCGGGATTAACCTTTTTAATTCGGTATCTGTTGTCTAAAATGACGATTCCTTCGTCGACATTATTAAAGACCGCTTCCCAGCGTTCTTTCTCTTGGGCTTTCCGCTTAAGCCCCTCTTGGATTTTGCTTTCCTGTTTGACTAACTGAGTGACGTCTCGGAAACTGTTGATGACTCCGGTGATTCGCCCCCGGCTATCGTAGCGTGGGGAATAGGCGCCAATAAAGTATTTACGGCTGTTTTTGTGCTGAAAAACAAAGCTGCCTCGCACGACCTCACCGGCATAAGCAGCCTTTTTAAAAGCCTTCATACGATCAAAGTTTTGGGTAATATGCCCATCGAGATAATCCGATTCTTTCTCAAAGAATACTTCGGCGCGGTTTTTCCCAAGGATATTTGTTTTAAGCCGAAAAAGTTCAGTAGCCGCTCTGTTTATATTAAGGACGTTACCTTTCTTGTCGTAAGTTATAATTCCGTCGGGGATCGAGTTTTGAATGCTTTCGAGATTGTACTTTTCCTGGCTGATTTCGTCATAAAGCCGAGTGTTTTCTAGAGTGATGGCGGCCTTTCCAGCTAAAAGAACCGCTAGGCCAATTTCATCTTCAGTGAATACCCTTTTTTCTTTAGTTTCGTCAATAACCATCACCCCGATCGTTTTCCCTTTTACTTTCATCGGGACATAAAGAGAAGATTTGATGTGAAATCTTCTAACCAGTTTTTGATAAGTGCCTTTGGCCTTTGAAGCGTTTTCGATGCAGGCGACTTTTCCCGTCTTTATCACTTCCGCCGTCATGGAATTACTGTTCAGACTGATTGGGGTGTCCTTCCAAAGGCTGACGATATTTTCTGAGGTTGACGCTTGAGGGATAAGGAATTTTCTTTCCTCATCAACAAGAAAAATCGTGCACCTCTCGACGTTAAAGATTCGGGAAATTTGTTTAGCGATAAGTGTGATTAATTTTTCCGTGGAAAGAGTGGAGCTGAGAGCCTCAGCAAATTTAAGTTCGATTTTGATTTTGTCTTTTTTGATCAACTTCACTCTCTTTAATTTTTGGGCGAGCTGGGAATTTTGCATAACAGGCTAATTTTAACAGATATTTAAAAAGGTGACAATACCTTTTGTAGATATTGGCCAGTATGGGATGTAGAGTTTTTCGCGACTTCCTCTGGTGTTCCGGCGACGACCACTTCTCCCCCTCCGTCCCCGCCTTCCGGGCCTAAGTCGATGATCCAATCCGCGTTTTTAACGACGTCCAAATTATGTTCGATGACTAAGACGCTATTTCCTCCTTCCACTAGCCTGAAAAGGACTTTCAGAAGATTGTCAACATCCGCAAAGTGAAGACCGGTGGTGGGCTCATCAAGGATATAGAGAGTTTTTCCGGTTGCTCTTCGAGATAGCTCGGCGGCTAGTTTGATTCTTTGGGCTTCACCGCCGGATAAGGTGGGAGCGCTTTGACCAAGGTGGAGATAGTTTAGACCTACGTCGTAAAGAGTTTGCAGCCTTGATTTGATGGGGGGAAGGTTATGAAAGAAATTTAGAGCTTCTTCAACCGTCATATCCAGCACTTGAGAGATATTTTTCCCTTTATATTCGATTTCGAGAGCTTCTTGATTATACCTTTTGGCTTGGCACGCCTCGCAGGGAACGTAGACGTCTGGGAGAAACTGCATTTCGATCTTAATGATGCCGTCTCCTTGACAAGTCTCGCAGCGACCGCCTTTAACGTTAAAAGAAAATCTTCCAGCACCGTAACCTCGAGATTTGGCTTCAGGTGTTTTGGCAAATATTTCTCGGATAAAATTAAAGGCTCCGGTGTAAGTGGCCGGATTTGAGCGGGGAGTCCGCCCAATTGGTGATTGATCAATATTGATCACCTTATTGAGATGTTCTGTTCCTTTTATTTCAAGGTGTTTGCCGGGTTTCTCTTTTGCCTTATAAAAGTTCGCGGCTAAAGCTTTGTATAAAATATCGTTAATTAAGGTTGACTTACCGCTTCCTGAAACCCCGGTCACGCAAACGAACTTGCCCAGGGGTATCGAGACGTTAATTTTTTTCAGATTGTGTTCCTCCGCGCCAAGAATAGTTAGAGTTAACGGTTTTCCTGAGGGAGAAAGGTTGTCTTTAGTTTTATTTGGAAGACCGACAACTTTTTGGCCAGAAAGATAAGGCCCGGTGACCGACTCAGGGTTAGCGATAATTTCTTGAGGGGTGCCTTGAGCGACGATACGGCCGCCGTGCTTACCGGCGCCAGGACCGATGTCAACGACCCAATCTGAATTGAGAATGGTTTCCTCGTCGTGTTCAACAACGATTACGCTGTTGCCCAAGTCCCGCAGCCCTTTTAGGGTTTCGATAAGCTTTTGGTTATCTCTTTGATGAAGACCGATTGAAGGCTCATCTAGAACGTATAAAACTCCGGTTAACCCAGAACCAATCTGAGAAGCCAAGCGAATTCTTTGGGCTTCCCCACCGGCCAAAGAGGAAGCGGATCTCTCTAAGCTAAGATAATCTAAACCGACGTCGATTAAAAATTTTAGGCGAGTCCGAATTTCTTTAAGGATTTGATGGGCAATGCTGATTTCTTTTTCCGATAAGGTTCTTTCGTTTAATGAATCAACCCAATCTTTAGCTTCTTTGATCGGCAGACGAGAGACGTCGGTGATTGATTTATTGGCAACCGTGACAGACATGGCTTCAGGCTTTAACCTTGATCCCTGACAAAGCGGGCATTTTTCCTGGCGCATATACTTTTGAATTTCATTTTTGACGTAGTCAGAATCAGTTTCTTTAAATCGCCGGCTTAAATTGGGAATTATTCCTTCGAAAGTTGTTGTGTAGGTGCGGGTTCGGTTAAAGCGATTTCGAAAAGTTACTTTTAGTAAAGAATCGTCCCCGTAAAGCAAGGCTCTTAAAGCTTCCGGAGAAAGGTTTTTTATCGGCTCTTGAAGAGAAAATCCTTTATTTTCGGCCAGAGCTTTAACTAAACCTTTGTGCCAGGAGTCAGAAGCCATCAGCCTTGACCAAGGCATGACTCCTCCTTCCATCACGGAAAGGCTGGGATTAATGACTAACTCCTGATCAATTTCTAGCGTTGCGCCCAAACCGCCGCAATGAGAGCAGGCTCCGTAAGGAGAATTAAAACTAAAGGTTCGCGGTTCAATCTCCGGAAGGGAAACTTGACAGTGGGGACAAGCAAATTTTTCGGAAAAGACTAAATCAACCAACTCGTTCGTCTGTAGGGGGGTATCGCAATACGCCCCTACTTTGCCATTACTTTTTTGTAAAGCAACGATGACAGTCCCCTCCCCTAGTTTTATGGCTGTTTCAACGGAGTCGGTTAGGCGAAGTCTGTCTACCGGTAATATTAGCCGATCGACGACTGCCTCAATGTGATGATTTTGATATCGACTGATTTTAAATTTTTCTTCAAGCTCGTAGACTTTCCCGTCAACTCGAACGCGCAGATAGCCCTTTTTCTTCAAATCGGCAAAAAGCTCTTCATACGTGCCTTTACGTCCTCTAACTATCGGGGCGAGAATCAAAATTTTACTTCCCTCGTTGAGTTGATTGATCTGATCAACAATTTGTTGAACGGTTTGACTACTGACTTCTCGGCCGCACTTGGGACAGTGAAGATGACCAACTCGGGCGAAAAGGAGCCTCAGATAATCGTAAATTTCGGTGATCGTGCCTACCGTCGAACGGGGGTTGCGGGAAGCCGATTTTTGGTCAATAGAGATGGCCGGAGAAAGCCCCTCAATTTGGTCAACGTTTGGTTTTTCCATCAGACCTAAGAATTGCCGGGCATAAGCCGAAAGCGACTCGACGTAGCGGCGCTGACCTTCGGCGTAAATGGTGTCGAAGGCTAATGAAGATTTGCCGCTTCCAGAGATGCCGGAAAATACGACCAGTTTATTTCGAGGAACTTCTAGGCTGATATTTTTTAGATTATGCTCGCGGGCTCCGCGGATCACAATTTTGTCTGACATAACAAAGATTAATTTTAACACTTTTGGGAAATATTTGGAAGGGTAAAAGCCGTATTTACACCCAAGATATTTCTCTAGCAAGCACAGCATTTAATTGACAGCTATAGGATTTTATGGTATATATTGAAGTCAAATACTATATTTTAAAGGAGGGAGTGTTGACAAAGGGAGGGATGACGGTTGCCCAAGCTGGGAGGCTTGGCGGGTCGGCGGTCAAGAAGAAGTATGGGCTGCAGTTTTACGCTACTATTGGAAAAAAAGGTGGAGAGACTGTCGCCAAGCGTCGGGGTCCAGAGTTTTACTCTGAGATTGGTAAGAAGGGCGGCACGGCCGTCAAAGAAGGTCACGGTTCGGATTACTACCACCTGATCGGCCGAAAGGGTGGCCAGGCGATCAAGGAGAAGTATGGACCAGATTACTTCTCGGCGATTGGAAAAATGGGGGCGAGAAGCAAGGAAAGAAAGAGGAACGGTCAAAACGGTCGGTAAGGACTAGGGAGGGATGATCCAGCGGGCTTGAAGATGATTCACTCAAGAACTATCTTCAAGCCCCTTCTTTTTTAGCTAACCTACCTGCATTTCCGTTTCACTTTTTTGGGATTGTTTTGATAGTCAAACTATATGAAAAATTCCAAATTCAAAATCCAAATCACCAAGTATTGTTTGAACTCAAATGACTAAATCCAAAACGTTTTGATTTTTGAACCCGATTAAATCGGGTTTGAATTTGATTATTGGTCATTGTTTGGTCATTGGAATTTGGTGATTGGTGCTTTATATTCTAGATTCTTAAAAGTGCCGGTTGGTTAATTTTATTATGGCGCTTGACAGCCAGGAAGAACTTGTGGTATATGGCTGATAAATGTCTTTAAAGGAGAACAAAGGGATGAGTGATCAGGTCGGGGTGATGAGCGTTCGCGAAGCGGGAAGGAAGGGAGGCAAAGCGGTCCGAGAAAAGTACGGGCTGGAGTTTTATTCTCACATCGGAAAGAAGGGCGGTACGGCGGTTGCTCGAGAACGCGGCTCGGAATTTTATTCCGAGATTGGCAAGAAGGGAGGAAACACCGTTGCCGCTCAACGGGGACCAGAGTTTTACGCGGAAATCGGCCGTAGGGGTGGGGAAAAGTTAAGGGATAGCGTTAGCCCTAGCTATTACTCGGATATCGGTCGGAAAGGCGGGCGGGGCAGAAAGAGACCTAAATAGTTGCTCCGGCATTTTGCTTGATCGGGGCTTGAGATTTTCTTCTTAAGCCCTTTCTTTTTTCAGCTCGCTGATTTGGTCGCGCAAAAGGGCGGCTTTTTCAAATTCTAGCGTCTGAACTGCCTGCTTCATTTGTTTTTCCAAATCTTTGATTAATCTTCTTATTTCTTCTTTAGGAACCGAGGCCAAATCTAATTTTTCTTTCGTAGTTTCAGTTTGAGGTTGAAGTTCCTTTAATCTTTCGCTAATGTCTTTAACCGCTTTTTGGATGGCGGTGGGAGTGACGTTATGCTTTTGATTATATTCAAGCTGGATTTTTCGGCGCCGACTAGTTTCTTCAACCGCTTGTTGAATGGATTTGGTAAGGTTGTCGGCGTACATGATTACCTGGCCGCGAATATGCCTGGCCGCCCGGCCGATCGTTTGAATCAAAGAAATTTTTGATCTTAAGAAACCTTCTTTATCGGCGTCTAGAATGGCCACTAAGGAAACTTCCGGTAAATCTAGGCCTTCGCGCAGCAAGTTGATCCCCACGACCACGTCGTAAACCCCGGTTCTTAAATCTCGCAGAATGCCGACTCTTTCAAGGGTGTCGATGTCTGAATGAAGATACATCACTTTAATCCCTTCCTCGCTAAGGTAAGAAGAAAGTTCCTCGGCCATTCTTTTAGTTAGGGTGGTTACCAAAACCCTCTCCCCGGATCTGACTCGGGTTTCAACTTCTTTGACTAAATCTCTTATTTGCCCTTCGGTGGGTCGGATGGAAATAGCCGGGTCAAGTATTCCGGTTGGGCGGATGACTTGCTCGGCGACTTGTTCGGATAAAGACAGCTCGTATTCATCAGGGGTGGCCGAGACGAAAACGACTTGATTTAACTTTCGGATAAACTCCTCGTAACGCAAAGGCCGGTTATCCATGGCCGAAGGAAGACGAAACCCAAAATCGATCAAGGTTTGTTTCCGGCTTCTTTCCCCGGCCCACATCCCCCGGATTTGAGGGAGGCTCATGTGGGATTCGTCAATAATAGTTAGAAAATCTTTGGGCCCGCCCCCCGAAGCCTTCTCGATCCCCGTAGTTTTAGCGGAGGGGATGGTGAAGGGGGGAAAGTAATCCAATAAAGTGTAAGGAGGTTCGCCGCTTTTTCGGCCGTCAAAATAACGGGAATAATTTTCAATCCCGCTGCAGTAGCCCAACTGCTGGATCATTTCCAGATCATACTTGGTTCTTTCCTCGATTCTTTGAGCTTCTAACAACTGATTGTTTTTTTGAAAATAGGCGACCCTTTCGGAAAGTTCTTTTTCAATTTCTTTGATCGGGTTATCGGTATTTTCAAAAGGCATCACGTAATGTTTGGCGGGAAAAACTTCGACTTTTTCGGCGAAGTTTATAACTTCCCCATTGACCGGGTCAAAATAGATAATTTTTTCCAGCTGAAGGCCAAAAAAACTTAACCTCACTCCCCTTTCTTCATCCGCCGGGTAAATGTCGATTACATCTCCCTTGACCCTAAAGGTTCCCCGCTTAAAATCTAGATCGTTTCTTTCGTATTGAAGGCTGACCAGGCTGGCTAACAACTCACTTCTTTCGTAGGAACGTCCGACCTGAACAGTTAGAGTACTGTTTTTATAAGACTGCGGAGAGCCGATGTTGTAAATGCAGGAAACGGAGGCGACGATGATCACGTCGCTTCGGGTAAGCAAGGCTTTAGTCGCGGCGAGGCGAAGACGGTCGATCTCTTCATTTATCTGAGCGTCCTTTTCAATGTAAAGATCTTTGTGGGGAACGTAGGCTTCGGGTTGGTAGTAGTCATAGTAAGAGACAAAATATTCCACCGCCGCTTCGGGGAAAAACTCTCGAAATTCGCTGGCTAGCTGGGCGGCTAAAGTCTTATTATGAGCGATTACCAGTGTGGGTTTTCCCACTTTAGCGATGACATTGGCCATAGTGTAAGTTTTTCCCGTGCCGGTAGCACCCAAAAGGGTTTGGTACTTCACTCCATGTTTAATTCCCTCAGTGAGTTTTTCAATCGCTTGGGGTTGATCACCGGTGGGAGAAAAAGCCGAAACAAGAACGAACTTTTCATTCATGACCCCATTTTCGCAAAAATAGTTCCAATTGACAACCCTATCACGCACTTCACTTCACACACCCGGTGTGTGTTAGCTAGACACCTCGGGAATAACAAAAAGTTAAAAAGTTAACTTTTTGTGTTAATCCTACGAAGTTAGGCCATTAAAAACTGATCCATTTTGATTATCTAAGATCTAGTTGACAAGGAACCGAAAATATGGCCATAATTTAACCAAAGAAAAACCAACAATAATTTAAAATTTTAATTTCAAATTGAAAATTTCGGCTCTACTAAAAGGACTGCATTTAAGGTTTAAATAAGAGAGTTTACCAGTTTAAGCTTTAAAGGAGGAAAATATGGCCCCTGTTATTTACAAACGTCAGCGCGATTTGCTCGATTTCATTTCTCAGTACATGCAAAAACACGGTTATGCCCCGACTCTCCCGGAGATTTGTGACGGGATTGGGGTTCGCTCTCCGGCCACGGTTCATGAGCATATTATGAACTTGGTGGTCAAAGGAGTTTTGAGGAAAGTGGACGGGGCACGTCGAGGAATCGAGATTGTCGATCAAAAGATTGCCGGTTGGGTTGGGGGCGTCGAAGTACCCCTAGTTGGTTATATCGCCGCCGGGCAGCCGATCGAAGCGATTGAAAACCCCAATGAGACGATTAACATCCCGACTGACATGATGGGAAGACACCGAACATTTGTCCTTCAGGTTAAAGGTAATTCCATGATTGAAGCGGCGATTGAGGACGGAGATTATGTGGTTATCGAGCAAAAGGAGACCGCCGACGATGGCGATATCGTGGTGGCCCTTTTAAATGAAAGTTTCGCGACTTTAAAGAGATACTATAAAGAAAAAGATTGTATTCGTCTAGAACCGGCTAATTCGACGATGAACGCGATCCGAACAAAAGACGTTCGGATCCAAGGTAAAGTAGTCGGAGTGATTAGGAAATATAACTAAAGCCTATTTAATGTAGGTTTTAACTTCGGAAACAACTTGGTTGGGAGTGTAGGCACTTTTAACTAAGTAGCTGTTAGCGCCGAGGTCGAAGCACTGTTTAATTATTTCATCTTGGCCTAAGTTAGTTAGGATAATAACGGGAATGTTTTTGGTTTCAGGGTTGCCTTTAATTGCTTTTAAAACATCTTGGCCATTTACTTTCGGTAACATCAAATCAAGGAGAATTAAATCCGGAACTTCTCCGATGATTTTTTTCGTTCCTTCTTCGCCGTCCACCGCGACCACAACGTCAAAACCTTCTTTTTTAAGCTGTCTTTCGTAAAGATCTCTAACAAAAAAATCATCTTCGACAATGACAATTTTTTTACCGTTGCTCATCTTTATTACCTCCTTGGAAATGACTGATAATGATGCTTTCTAATAATAAAAATACCATGTTTTAATCAAAGAAACAAGCCCCACTTGACTTGCTATAATAAGTTAGTGAATAATATTGATAAGTAATCTGTTACTAGGTTTAAAAGATGACTTCTGCCGAACTGAGTTATTTAAAAAGATACCGCAAAGTTGTTGAAATTACCATTTGGTTTTTAATAATTTTTTCTTTTTTGGTAATTAACTTTGGTCCTTCTAAAGCCTCCGGAGCAAACCAGTTATACGCAAATTTAACCCTAATCGTTGGTTTCATTTTCACCACCGTTTACTACTATATTGTTGTCCCTCGTTATGAATCTAGAGCTTTGGTGACAGCGAGCGCGGTCTTTTACGCTCTTCTAACCGTTTTTCTAGTTTGGTTTTCCGGAATGGATAAAAGTTTGTTGACCGGACTTCTAGTCGTTCCGATTATGATCACGGGAATGCTTTTAGGAGTGGTTGAGCTAACCTTAGTTATTGTGATTGAGTACGGATTCATTTTTCCAATGACGGTTTATTACTATCAAACGGAGGGTTGGAGTAATTCAACCATTGGTTTGGCTCGATTATCTGTGGCTATCTTTATTATCGGGGTCGTTGGTTTTGTAAATACTCGCGAACTTTCTAAACGAGCGAAGGAAGGGACTCAGATGAAAGAACAGGCGGAAAAGATGATGGAAATTACCAAGGTTAAAGATGAGTTTTTGGCAATGTCTTCACATAACCTTCGAACGCCGGTCGGCGCGATCAAGGGTTATTTAGACATTTTTATGCATGGAGAGGCCGGAAAACTGACTAAGGAACAAAAATTGATGTTGGAAAAAATCAAAATAAATAATGATCGGTTATTTGAAACGGTGGAAGAATTAGTCAATATCTCGGTTATTGAGTCAGGAACCTTGAGTTTATTTACTCAACCGGTGGCCATTGAACAGTTGGTTTCTAAGAATCTCGCCGGTAATTATGAAACCAAGGCAAAGGAAAAGGGAATAGAGCTGGTTTTTGAAAAACCGGAGAAGAAACTGCCTTTAGTTAAAGTTGACGTTCGCCGATTCAACGAAGCTTTTTGCGGTTTGGTGGATAACGCGATCAAGTTTACTGATAAAGGGTTGGTCACGGTGAGGCTTCATCAAGAGGGGGACTTCCTAGTTGTTTCCGTGATTGATACTGGCCGAGGGATTCCCAAAGAGGAGATAGACAAGCTTTTTCAAAAGTTTTACCGAGTTGAAAACGCCTTAAACTTTGGCACTGAAGGGAGCGGTTTAGGTCTGTATATGGCTAAATTAATTATCGAGGCTCACGGAGGCAAGATTTGGATTGACTCTGAGTTAGGGAAAGGAAGCACCTTTAGTTTTACGGTTCCGATAATAAAAGAGGAAGAACCAATATAATAGTAAAAATTTATTTTCCAAAGGAGGAAGTATGGACATTACTTTAGAGCAAGCCAAAAAAGTGATTGAGGTCGCTCAAAAGAAAGCTAAAGAACTGGGTTTTCCCGCTTCGGTGGCGGTGGTTGATTCGGGGGGTAACCTAGTGGCTTTGGAAAAGCAGGATGGGGCAATTTTAGCCAGCGTGGGGATCTCTCAAGAAAAGGCTTACAGCGCTGCCTCGACGGGTTATACGACTGAACAACTCGGCGGAATTTCTCAGCCAGGCCAGTCTGCCTTTGGCTTAGCTCACGCCGATAAAGGAAGAATGACGATTTTTGAGGGCGGTGTGCCTCTTATGAGGGATGGAAAAATAATCGGTGGAGTTGGCGTTAGCGGAGGTTCGGCTCCTCAGGATGGAGATTGCGCCGAAGCAGCGGCCGCTGCGATTAAGTAATAAGATTTAAAAGCTGTCTTCAGTGAAGAAAAGAAATGTTTTTTGACTTGCTTGCTGCAGGTAATTTGTTAGTTCTGATTTATCTGGCTTTTCAACTAACGATGTTTAGAAAGGAAGTCAAGGTTAGGTCTCGTTTGGAAAAAAGACTTGAAAATTTCGAAAGCGCTTTCAAAGCTTTTTTTACCCTAGTTAAAGCTGAGTTTCCCGAAGGAGATAAAAAAAAGGAAGATGCCTATCTTTTGTGGTTCCTTAAAGAAATCGAAAAAAGGTTAGGATTTACCAGCGAAACTTTTTCCTTGCTGGATGTGGAAAATCAAGTCCTGCGTTTAAGATTTGATTATCAATTTCCCCAAGAGTATGTTAATCTTAAAAAAACTTTGTTTCCTTCTAAACCGGCAAGATCAATAGATGGTTTTGCCTTTAGCACCAAGCAACCGGTCGTTTCTAATGACACCATTCATGACCCAACCTTGAGATATTTCACTCATCTTACCCGATTTTTACCTTTTAAATCCTATTTATGCGCTCCAGTCGTTTTTAAGGGTAGGTCGATCGGCCTTTTTTTGATTGGAGACTACCACTTTAACCGTTTTGGGATTTATGAAGTCCGGGTATTGATGATTGTCGCTAACTATCTTGGTTTGAATTTTAAGGTGATAAAAACATGGAATCAATAATTTTAGGGTTTAGTCTAATCGCTATCACCGGAGCTATTTTTTTCCTAAAGCATAAGTTAGGAGAAATACGTCAGGAAAACAAAATTTTAAAGGCTAAAGCGGAGGAAGAAAATCAGAAGTTAACCGTTCTTTACAACATTACTCAAGCCGTGGCCCAAAACGAAAACGAGGCTGAAATTATTAAGATTATTTTAGCGGAAATGGCCGAACTTGGCTGGGATAAAAGCGCTCTTTGGTTAATGGGAAAGGGGCTTTCTCTAAAATTGGCTTATTCTCATGGCTTTTCGAAAGAGTGCCTCAATCTGGCTCAGCGCCAGGCGATTAGTGTAAAAGAGGTAAATGAAGAAGCCTTTTCTCTTAACGAGCAATCTGAAGTTGAAAAAGATCCTTTAGCCAAGATGAACAAGTTAAGATCTATCTTGGTTGTCCCTTTGGCTGAAAAGAAAAAGATAAAAGGAGTTTTGAAGATTTACGCCGCAGAGGAAAATAGGTTTGGCGACTTTGAGATTAATTACTTCTTAGTGGTTTCGAAATTTTTATCAAAGGTTCTTTAAATCTTTGGTTTTACTTTAATCGCGCAGTCGGGACAAAAGAGCTCGCAAAGCCCGCACTGGGTACAGGTTTTATCATCAACCTCCGGAGCGGGGGTGCTGTAATAATTCATTTCTTCCTGAGACCAACTTAAGGCTTTCACTGGACACTTCTCCAGGCAAATGCCGCAACCCTTGCAAAGATCCTTATAGATTTCGAGTTTTGAAGAAGGTTTTTCGACTACTTTAAATGTCATACGACTCCTGCATTGTAACCTGCCTTTAAGGCTTCGAAATTTACTTTAATAATCCCCTCGTCTTTAACCGATTTCTTTTGCAAAATCTCATCCAAGGTGTTCTCCACGGCGGTTAAAGAAAGGAGACCGATTTTTTTAAGAAGCATTCCCAAGACAAAGACGTTGTGGACTCTAGGAGGAAAGTCAATCTGCGCAAGTTCAAAAAGCGAAATAACGTGAGTGGTTTTTCCCAGGTGGGGTCTGACTCTTTCTTTGGCTCTTTGGCACATCAGAACCATAAAATCAGCTTCCTTAAATTTTGGGTAAGCGATTGGGTGACTGTCAATCTGAACAAAAGCAATAGAGACTCCGCCTCTTTGCTCCACCCCAAAATTCGGGATATAAAGAGAATACTTACTGAGTTTATAAGCGGTTCGGGCCAAGACTTCGGCGATGAGCTGAACTCCTTGCCCGCCTTCTCCGGCGATAAGAATCTTCATAAAAATCCCCCAAATTTGATTATTAGCGTTAAAGTTCTTTGCAAGGAAAGATTTTTTGCATTTTTAAGTTAAAATCAAAGCTTCCCTTGGCGTCGGTTTTCCAATTAACTGGGCAAAGCGAAAGAATCTCAACCAGGCTAAACACTTTATCGTTAATTTGTTTTTCCAAGGCCGTCCGTAAATATTTTTTTAGAATTGCCGGTTGGCTGACCGATCCTCGGGCGACATAAGCGTTTAGCGGAGCAACTGATCTGATCAACTCCGGACCCAAAAATGGTTGGCCGGTTATAGTTAAGTCCCTTCCTTTTGGCGTGGTGGAGGTGATTTCCCCTTCGAGGGTGGTTGGGGCCAGTTGGCCACCGGTCATGGCGTAGCAGGTGTTATTTAAGACTAAGGCAGTAAGGGGGTTATTCCGAATGGCGGCGTGAAGTAGGTTTTGCAGCCCGATGGCGTAGCCTCCCCCATCCCCCATTAGGGCAAGAACCACCTTTGAGGGGTCGGCTAACTTAAAGCCAACCATAGTCGCCGTTGTCCTGCCGTGATGCGTATGAGTGGTGGGGAAGTCAAAATAATCCCAGGCCAAAAGAGAGCAGCCGATGTCTAATCCCAGAACGGTTTTTTCCTGAATTCCTAATTCGTCGATCACTTGGCCGAGCATTTTAAACATCAAACCATACCCGCAACCGGGGCAGAACTTTGATGGCTTACTAGATTGTTTATAACATTTCGGAAAAGGAACCATACTAAAAAATCAAATATTAAATATCAAAGATCAAAAGTACATATTTAAATCCAAAAAGAAAAATACTTTATTTCACTATCTCCTTGATTTCCTCCGGGGTAAATCCCAAGGCCGGTTTATAAATTTCCTGAACTTCCAGTTCGAGACCGAAAAGGGCTTCTTTGACGATTCGGCCAAATTGCCCATAGGAAGATTCAATGATGGCGATTTTTTCGTATTTTTTAGCGACAATCCGGGCATCTTGGACAGGAAAAGGCCAGAGGGTAATTGATCGGAAAAGGCTGACTCCGGCCGCTTTAGCCGCCGCGGCCACGATTCCGTGGGCAAAAACTAAGGTTTTGGTCTGACCCGGCCGATGTTCAAACTTACTGACTTGGGATGAGGCTTCTTGCCAGGCTTTCTTATGACGAACGTTTAGATCATAAATTTCTTCTTCCAGGTTGAAACAGTTTCTCAGATTAACGTTTCCTTCAAGGATTGGTTTGGCATTAATTAAAATGCCTGGGTTGTGCAAGTTGACTTCCCCTTTCATTTTTCCTAAATATCCGTCAAATAAAACAAAAGTGGGAAAGCGGTAAAGCCAGGCGTTATTAAAAGCTAAAATGGTCAGATCATAAATTTCCTGCAAATTCGAGGGAGAGTAAACAATTCGGTACCCTTCCCCATTGCCGCCGAAGGCGGTCAGGGTGGTTTCTTGTTGGGAATAAATGACCGTCCCAGTCGAAGGTCCCCCTCTTTGGCCAATCAGGCCAACAAAAGGGACCCTAAGGGCTTCGGCCATTGAGAGCGGATCCTGCATTAAGACGTTGCCCGGCCCGGCGGTGGAGGTAAAGGCCTTTTTTCCGGCTAGGCAAGCCCCAACAACGCCGAAACCAGCCGCTCCTTCGTCCTCGGTCTGAAGATATTTTTTTTGATGTTGGGTGGCTAGACTGATCCAGGTGGAAAGAACTTCGGTGGTTGGGGTGATGGGGTATCCAAACATAACTTCCGCTCCAGCCGCGAGGGCTGCTTGGGCGGCGACTTCGTTTCCCATCAAAAATTGTCTTTGGGCAGTCTGCATGCTTTTATTATACGAGGGTGAAAATGTAAAAGTCAAAGGGGAAAATAGGGGTTGCAAAATATTTAAGATTATTTTAAGATTAAATAAGCAAACAAGTAAAGGGTTATTATTCCTTCTGCCAAGAATGAGAAATATTTATCGAAAAATTAAATCCTCCAAGTTGGCCGTTTTCTTTCTCGGATTATTTTTAGTTTCCATTGTTTTAAATGTGGTTTTTGTTTTATTTCTTAGGAAAGTTACTTTTATCTCATATCAATTTAATTATTCCCCTGAAGGGCCCCTCTTCTCAGAAATACTTAAGACGAAAGATCTTTCTTCTTTAGTTTTAGAGTCTAACTTTTTTTATTTTCTTCTTGCTTTAGTCTTTGGCTTGGTTTTTATAGTTCTTTACTTGACTCACGACCGTTGGGAAACGAGTATTAATTATCGCTTGGCCTCGCACCCTCACTCCAAGGTTAAGAATTTTAAGCTTCACCGTTATTTTCATTGGTTGATGCTTCTGGTGACCGTTTTTGTTTTAGCCGTGGGGATGAGTGTGGAGTTTCAGGAAAAATCCAAGGTGACGAAAGCGGCCACTTACACGAAAACCTGGACTTCGTATAACGATTTTCACTTTAAAAACGGGGTTTCCGGAACCACTTCGACTCAGTCGGGGGTGACGATCAGCGGTTCGGGAACGCCGACAGACGCGACCGGGTCAGTCAGTTTGACTTACACTTCTTCCTCCAGCGCCCAAACCTCAGATAGTGACTTCAACGGCGGGACCTTGACTCAGGCAACAGTCAGCGGGACCGGCGATTCGGGTCAAGTGAATTTAGCCGTAGTTACCACCGGCGATGTTTGGGCCACCATGAGTAGTACCCCGGCTATCTTCTCGACTGGGGGATCTTTAGTCTACCCAGGTTCCGGAGATTATCTTTACACCTTTCGCGGAGGCGGCTATGTTAATTTTTACCGATACTCAATTAGCGGGAACAGTTGGGAGAGTCGGACCAACGCCCCGCTAAGTGTTTCCGTTGGAGGGTCGTTAGTCTACCCTGGTTCCGGAGATTATCTTTATGGTTTACGGGGGAACAATTATACCGACTTTTTGCGTTATTCCATTAGCGGAAACAGTTGGGATAGCTTAACTTCGGCTCCGGCAACAGTGCGATGGGGAGGATCTTTAGTTTACCCCGGCTCAGGAGATTACCTTTACGCTTTTCGGGGAAATACCACAACTGACTTCTGGCGATACTCAATCAGCGGAAACAGTTGGGAGTCTCGAGCTTCGCCTTCGGCAACAGTCGGTGAAGGGGCAGGTTTAGTTTACCCCGGCTCAGGAGATTACCTTTACGCTTTTCGCGGAGGCAGCACCACTGACTTTTGGCGCTATTCCATCAGCGGAAACAGCTGGGATAGCCTAACTTCGGCTCCCGGAGCAGTTTGGAATGATGGGAATAGCTTAGTCTATCCAGGTTCAGGCGATTACCTTTACGCTGCCCCAGGAAGTGACGACTTGTGGCGATACTCCATTAGTGGTAACAGTTGGGAAACAGACTTAACTGGCCCCGTAGCAACATGGGGCGGTGGAAAATCCCTAGTTTACCCAGGATCTGGAGATTACCTTTACGTTCTCAGGGGAGGCGCTACCCAAGACTTTTGGCGCTACGCTTTTAGAACCACCTATCAATCCTCCGGGGATTTTGTTTCCTCGACGGTTGACACCGGCCAATCCTCTTCCTTTACGACCTTGGGTTTCAATGTTTCTAAACCAACGGATACGAATATTCAATTTCGATTAAGATCCGCCACTTCCGAGGCAGCTTTAACCGAAGCGACTTGGTATGGGCCAGCTTCGACAGATGACTATTACACTTCCACGGGAACGGCGATAAACAGTATTCACAATGGGGATCGGTACGTGCAGTACAAGGCTTTTCTGACCACCTCCGACACGACTCAAACACCCACGCTGGCCGATTTGACGATTAATTATCAGTATTACCCTTCTTCCGGGACCATTTCCAATCTCGTTTTAGACACCACCGCGGAATCCGTTTTTGGCGACCTTTCCTGGTCGGCTTCTACTCCGGCGGGAACTTCGGTTAAGTTCAGAGTTAGAACCGCTTCTTCGGAAGCAGGGTTGTCCGCCGCTTCATGGTCTGCCTATATCACCACTTCCCCCACGGACGTCTCAGAAGCCGATAATCAATACGCGGAGCTAGAGATTACCTTAGAAAGCAGTGACGGGGTAAACACCCCCACTTTAAATGATATCTCTTTAGTTTACGCTCAAAACTCTTCTCCGGTCGTCGCTACCCCTTCCGCTTCCTTAGCCACCGATGGAACAGGAGTGGTGAGCCTGACATATAATTTATCCGACGCGGAAGAAGGGTTATGCACCGACAGCGGAGTTTGCGCCGGAGTGGATGAGGGAAATGTAAACGTAACTATTCAATATTCAACAGATTCAGCTAACTGGTCTAACGCTTCGA
>JAGVAV010000014.1 GCA_020060105.1 Candidatus Woesebacteria bacterium
ATATACAGTATTAGAATATTTTGGTCTAGAGTAAACAATCTTGTTAAAATCGGACGGCAATTTAACTTAATTGTCTCAAATGTGTTTGATCTTTTTCATTATCAAAAGAAAAAGCCGCTGGAAAGTTCAATCGGCTTTCTAGCGGCTAATAAATCTCTAACGAGCGAACATTAGCAAAAGGTCGACGGAATCTCCCCCTGTAATTCTTACTTGCTGACCGAATCCTTTCGGTCGTTTCTTTGGTTTACCGGGAAAAAGGTAAAATTCGTTCCCCTCTTCCCGCGCTTTCATTTTCCAATGCCACTCTCCCAGAACCAAGCAATAAGGCGCTGGGATAATCGGGTTAACAATAACACGAGTGACTTCCACCAATCCCCCGATAACAACTGTAGTTTTTTGGGTGAACAACCAACCTAAAAAAGCGGGCGTAAAGCCAGCCCCCTTGAGATCGTGCATATTAATTTCTTTATTTCGATGCTCCACGAAGAAAAGGGTCGTGTCCCTCCCGGACGGTATGCGAAAGACTGAGTTATCTATCTCTGGTTGAACGGCCACGGAACCCATCGTTTTCTCCCTACGCTTTCTCTTCCTTATCCTAGTCGTTCTCTTAGTAAAAGTCAAGTCTAACCTCTGGGAAAAGCATCGGTCATTAAGAATGATTAACCGCGGTGGGAAAGAGTCTGCTTTCCTTAACCGCGGTTATAGGTTCATCTTGAAAGACAAATAATGATGAATTCTGGCCCCTTGTCGATGCGGATCGAGTGTCCTTGAAGATATGGCTTCCTCTTAGGCACCCCTGGCGCAAGGAAATCTTTGCCCTTCTGAGGATCAAATTTCCAGTGCCAAGCGGTACTTTCAAGCTCGACTGCCCCCTCTTCTGAGTCTCCACTCTCCACAACGTTCCCAAAGGAAACCTCAACCATCGCTCCGATGTGTCGGTACTTATCAAGGAAATGAGTTTTTTGGCCCCTGGGAAGACGCAGTTTCCCTATACTAGAGGCGGTTATTGGTTTTCCTCGATGGTCGTGAAAGAACTCGTAAGGATCAAGGCTCTTGGAGGAATAGGATGCATCACCCCTCGTACCCATGTCCTCTGCCCTTTCTATCCAAGATCGGATGATTTCTATTTAATCAAATATATACCTTACAGTCAAGCACACATCTTAGCCCCTATTATCACTACCACTTTCTCTGCCACCCCCGGGGTGTCTTTCTATTGACACCCCAGGATATAACCTTTAGACTTAGGGTATGCCATCACGGACCCAGGTTTTAGCCATCGAAGAAACTTACCACATTTTCAATCGCTCTGTGGGAAAAGAAGATATTTTTTCCACCAAGGCAAATCTTTACCACGCTTTGGGAATTATTGAATATTACCGCTTTCCTCAAGAAATCAGACTCTCTAAACTTAAATCTCTTCCCAAAGACCTAAAAGAGGGCTATTTAAATTCCCTAAAAAACAAAACTCCTCTTGTTGAAATATATTCGTATGCCTTTATGCCAAACCACTATCATCTTTTAGTAAAGCAACTCCAAGAAGATGGTATTCTTAAATTTGTTTCCAATTTCCAAAACAGTTTTGCTAAGTTTTTCAACCTCAAAAATGATCGAAAGGGAACCCTGTTCCAAAACTCTTTTAAAGCCAAAAGAATCGTCAGCGAAGAAGAATTTGTTCATGTCTCCAGATACATTCACCTAAACCCAGTTACTTCTTATCTTATTAAACTCGATAAGCTACGAGATTATCCCTGGACTTCTTTTCCTCTATTCATCAACGAAACCGCAAAGTCTTTCATAAACCTAGGCCCTATACAAAAAATATTTATAACTAAAGAAAAATATTTTGAATTTGTTTCTGACCAAGTTAGCTATCAAAGGGAATTAAAACTAAACAATCAACTTTTTTTGGAGTAGAAAAACTGGATATCCTAGGGTGCAAATATAAGGACACCCCAGGGGTGGCATATTGTTAAAATAAAAAGGGGCTAACAAAAACAAAAAAGTTAGCCCCAAGGAGGGAAAATCTTCAGATTCCAACAGTCAAAGGACGGTGTACTCTTTCATCTGGCACGGAGATTTCCCTATGTCTGGTCGGACTCTCAACACAACCTGTCCAACAACCGCCGGGGATCTTTGGAGCAATCAGAAGCACCAGGCTTCCGACCTCGAATGTCTCTTCGAATGCCTCAAAATTCTTCGCCCCGTCCGGAAAGTCCAGTCTTACCCCCTCCTCAAGAAAAACCGTAACGTCCGCAGTCTCTTCCACCCTTCTAACTAGGTCCAGGATGTGTTCAATCTTTGCCATAATCCCCTCCTTAATTTTCTCCGCCAGTTTATAGGACTTGTCAAACTCGGCGAGTATGATTTGTTTTAACAAATCGTTGCTCGTTTGTCAAGAAGATCGAGAATGGTTTTTTTGAAACTTTCTAATTTTTCTCCCCGTTTTATCTTCCGCCAAATGATAGAGCCACTGAAATGGGTTGGAGGTTCGAATTTTAGCGGCTAGTTCTTTGGCATTTTTCGTCTTGAGCTGATTTTCCGTATGGTCTTGCCAAATCCGACCGTTTTCTTTATCTTTATAAAAATATTCCTGCTGTAAAATCATCTGGTCGAGAAGATCGGCTTCTTTGGCCACAATCGCTTCTATGCTTTGCCGATTTTCGTATTCTTCGAACAGAGAAAGCATTTCCTCTTCTATCGGCAATCCATTCATCTGGTCGGCCCGCGCCCCTTCTTCATCCATTTTCAGATACTGCTGATTAATAAAATTGGCATCTCCTGTTCGAGCCTCAACCACATCATGAAACAGAGCCATCTTCAGAACTTTATTCCCATCGCACTTCTCAAGCTCGGCTAAGATCAGGCCGATGACCGCCACCCGGAAACTGTGATCGGAAATATTATCGCTCACCTCGGCAATCATTTGCCGGTGGGATCTGGTTAGCCTTCGCAGGGTAGCTAATTCAAATAAAAAATTAACAATTTTCTCGCTCTTTTTTTTTCTTTTTCATCCTCTAATATTTTACTCTCTCCTCTGGTTGTCCGCAACTTCACTTCTTTGACAAATTTAGCCGCTTCCGCTATGATAGTGATCATAACCTAAGGGAGGAAGGAAATGAGTCAGCTATTGGGCATTTGCTCTGTGGAACCTAATTCCACCCAACACCGAAGAGTCGTTGAAAAACTAAGTATTTGGGGAGACCGCCTGGTTAAAGTAGAGTCCAAAAATTATGAAGAGATCGACGGCAAGATTATCGTTCCAGGGGAAGATGAGTTCCTACGCCGGGCAACTTTTTTTCTCACTCTTCCTTCAGGCTCTGCAGGAACGGTCATTCAATACAAAGCTGCTTTCGCCATCATCGCCGATTCCACCCAAGATCTGCTCGAACTGGCTAGGTATCTTGGGCTGGCCCTTGAAAAAAGAACGTCCTTAGAATCTTTCATAATTGCCCATGCCCTAATAAGAAGACGTCCTGAGATCCCTTCACAAAAATTACCTGATAACTCCTCCTGTACCCTCTGCCCCGAATGCGGTAGTCAAAGCCTTCTTGTTGAAGATGGCTGACAAAAATGCGACTCCTGCGGGTTCAGTGAGTGCTAAGGAGAAAGGATCGATCTCGTTAGAAACAAGATCGATCCTTCATTTTTCATTTTTACCTAGGATGCGAACCCGCAGACACCCCAGGGGTGTCAGCCGTCAGCCTTTTCAGCCTTTAGTTCTTGCCATAATTTTGCCAATTTATAAAGCAGATCGATTATGCAAGCCCTATCCGAAGGCGGAATGTCCCTAACAACCTGATCTAACTCCGACACAGTCACCAGCCGCTCCGGCAACCGCTGCTTTTCTAAATACTCTATCATAAGCTTTTCCAACGCTGCTAATTTTCCGGAGGTCTTTTCTTTAGATTTAGACTGTTTCGATCGTTCACTAAGAAAGAATGGGTTTGCCAAACCTTTTCGGAGTATTTCTTCCAGAGAAACCCCAAGGGCCTTAAGGATAGCTTCTAAGGTACTCACTTTAACCTCAAACAACCCTCTTTCTAGCCGACTTATTTGGCTAAAATGAACCCCAGAACGGCGAGCAAGTTCTCCGTAACTCCACCCCCTCCCACGCCGAGCGGTTTCTATAAAACTAGCGAACAATAGTCTGGTCTCTTCTTTCCTTGGCATTTTCCCTCTCCATTTAGTTTTGCTTGGAACTATTATACCTCTGCTTAGTTTAAGTTCTCAAGCAATCCTTTTGACAGATAAGATAACTTTCGCTAAGATATCAGATAAGAAACATAAAGGAGAAAGGGGGATGAAACCTTATTGGGTCGGCTGGGGAACGGTTGAAGACGAAAACGGAGAAAAGCTTCGTCTTCTAGTCAAAAAGCTGGAAGAGGTGGGCATTCCCTTAGGTGACTTTCGAATGCTGATCTTGGGAACATCTGTCAGGCTAGTTAGGGAAAAGGTAGAGATTCGAGCCCCCGGAAAAAAGTCCCTGGTAAGAACAGCTCGCTTTTTGGAAATCGTCCTTACAGAGTCTTATCGCATTCCTAAAAGGGCAAAGAGGAAAAAGTTGTCAAAGAGTAACCTCCTAAGCACGCCAATTCTGAAAACCGGTTAGTGAGCACTGAGCGGTTTTTCGTTCTTCCGAAGCCGCTCTTCTTCTTTAATACTAAAAAACCTCAAATTAGTAACCTTTCTTAAGCTTGGTGTAATAATCAATGAGAAAAGAGATCCAATATTTTGGACTGACCGGATAATCCATGGCGTGGATAAAATCCACCCTCTCACCCCCGAAACCTTTCTTAAACTGGGAAAGGCCAAACCAAGGATCTTTCGGATCGTCTTCCTTGGAAACACCCCAAAAATTATATAATCGAAGCCCCTTTTCCTTAGCGTCCTTTATCGCCTGCCACTGGATCAGATATGAAGCCGGAGTGTTTCGCCCGGCTGAGGTCGTTGCCCCGTGGCGATAAATCGCTTCCGAACCATAATAGTTAATGACCGCCCCGCCTAAGATTTCCCCCTTATCTTCCGCCAGGTAGACAAAGGACTGATCTTCTTTTCGAAAAACCTCAATTTCTTCTTTGACTAACAAATGAGGAACAAACTTTTTTGACCGAGCCGTTTCATAATATATTTTTAAAAACTTCTCAATGTCTACATCCGCTTGGGAACAAGTCACCTTAATGTTTTCACTTTCTCCTTTTCGAATTAAGTAACGCGTTGTCTTGCGCATACTCTTAAGAATTGCTTCCAGCTCTTGCGAGATATCTAAAACCCAACGATTTTCCGCGTCAACATTATGGATCGGCGCTTCTTTAAGGCCAATTTCTTTTAGATAAGAGATTACGGGATTATCTTCTTTAACTAAAGGGCTGACCCGAACATAAGAAGCTCCTCTCTTCTGGGCAAAATCACGGATGAAACGTAAAATTTCTCCAACAGTTCTCCTGTCCCACTCTCTCAAGACTGGCCCTTGGCGAAGGTGAAGAAAATGGCCTCTCTTGGCTTTAATATCAAATACCTGAGCAATGCCTAAAAGTTGACTCTCCTTACTAAAACCAAACCGAAAAACCGGCACCCCTGACATTTTCATTACCTCTCCCCAATCCCAGGCCTGAAAGTACGCCGGGTAATCTTGGGCAAGATTAAATTCTTCCCAAATTTTTCGATCATTTACTTCTTGGATCTCAAGACTTGTTCTCATAAAAATCCTTTACCACCCTGGCAACCTTTCGAACGTTGCTTTCCGTCATTTTTGGGTAACAGGGCAAATTCAGCACTTCTCGAGAAACTTTTTCCGCCACTGGACAGCTCCCCATGATATAGCCTACTTTTTCCAAACTCACGTCTTTTGGCGTGACCGCCTTAGAATACCAGTCTCCCAAATAAATGGAAAATTTACGGCAGTACTTAACTAGATTTTCTTTATGCTCGACCAATATTGGAATTCGAATATAAAACGTCTCTTCTTCCGGAAACCGCAGCTTTAGACGAAAATCGCCTAACTCTTCTTTATATCTCCGATAAAGCCTTAGTCTATTTTGATTGAACTGCTCAATTCGGTTTAGCTGTAAGGAACAAAGTTTAGCCAACGAATTAGGATACTTCCTTATCAAATACTTTCCCTCTTGGGGATCCTTCTCCTCCCGGCCAATAGGCAAAGTGATCAAACCGGTCCCTTTCAGAACAAAAAATAAAATTTTTCCCAGGAGGGGAGCCTGATTAAACGCGGCGATAACCAAATAGGTAAAGATTGGATGAAGAAGTTGCTGGTAAAGCCAAAAGAAGGACGGGTAAGGAGCGGAGCTTTGAAGGTTTTCGATCTTGGAAGCCACGTTTTTATTGTCAACAATCACTAACCCTCCGTAAACGGAGGAAACTGCCTTGTCCCGGCCAAAGCTAAATAAAGCGGCGTCCCCAACTGTCCCCGGCCCCGAACCAAATTCCTTTTCCCCCAAATTATCAGATTTGGAATTTAACAGCGCCAGAGAGGGGGCAATAACATGAGCACAGTCTTCAATCAAAAAGATTCCCCTCTTGTTGGCAAGTTCTCTAACTTGCCTAACCGGAGCAGAAAGGCCAAAGGTTTGCTGAATAATGATCGCCTTAGTCTTCGGGCTGATTTTTTTCTTCAAATCCTCCATGTTCATGGAATAATTTTCTTGACTAATGTCGACAAAGACCGGTGTAGCTCCCAGCCAAATTATCGGATTAACCACGGCAACGCAGGTGAAAGCTTGAACAATGACTTCATCACCCTTTCCCACTCCAATCGCTTTAAGCAAAGCCGTCTCCGCTTCCCGACCGCTCAGAAAAGAATAAGCATAAGGCTTAGAAAACCTTGATTTAAACCAGTCTTCTACCTTTTTGATTTCCTCGCCAGTCTTTAAACTGGAAAGGCTAAAAATTTGCCTCAAGGCGGCCAAAAAATCAACTTTTTCCAGGTTTGGTGAAACAGAAGAATTAATAAATCTCATTGAAACACTTTCCCTTAATGATAAACCTTTTTACTCTTAATTAAAGATAAGGCCAAGCCGGCTTCCTTCCCTTCAAAAACAACCGCACCCTCTGAGTCCACGTTTTTTTCCGTAAACTTAGCGATCTCCTCAGGTTTCATCATTCTTAAATCAAAAGAATCATCGGCCTTTTTCGCTCCTTTAGAGAGATCGTTAAAATAATTATTATTCGTCACAATTAGATGATCGCAGACTTCGCCTACCTTCAAACCGATTTGATAGTGATCCTTCGGGGCCTCTGGGCCTAACTCCAGCAAAGGATGCAAAACCAAAACTTTTTTTCCCGGAAAGATTTTCAGATACTCTAAAGCGGCCATGACGGAAGCGGTACTGGCGTTAAAAGTATCGTCAATCAAAGTTGTGCCTTTCTGATCCAGTAGAGGTTCCATCGTCTTTTTTATTGGAAGCAATTTCCCTAATCCTTCCCTTATTTCCTCCTCTGACAGTCTAAGGTAATCAGCAAGATAAATGGCCGGTAATAAATTTTCGATATTATGTTTGCCAATCAATTTCACTTTGAGTGAAAGGAGGGCTTTTTTCCTTTCCCCAAAGAAAACGTCAAAAGTAAGACCGAATCTTTCAACTTTAATGTTACCAGCGATAATGTCAAAATCTCTCCTGCCGGTGTTTTGATAGTCAGTGAAATAAACTACCTTTTTCTTTTTAGTAATGTTAGCCAACTCTAGAGAACTTCGATTATTACCATTAAATAAAGCCAACCCATCCTCCGGCAAGGCCTCGATCAACTCATATTTAGCTTTTTTAATTTTTTCAAGGCCGCCAAAAAGGGAAAGGTGCTGATCGCTTACCGCGGTCAAAATTCCGAATTTTGGCCTGACCATATAGCAAAGTTCCCGAATGTCTCCTGATTTGTAAGCCCCCATTTCCGCCACTAATATTTCGCTTTCTTGATCCAGAAGGGAAAGAATCGTATTCGCCACACTTATAGTCGTGTTTTGAGCTTCTTTTGTTTTGACCACCTTATATTTTTCCGAAAGTAGGGTGGAAAGGTATTCCTTCGTAGATCCCTTCCCGTAACTTCCGGTTACGCCAATTGCTAGCAAATTATTTAAACGAAACCTTTTCGCCTTCGCTTGATCAACCAAGATATTTCGATATATTCGAGAGGGAAACGAAATTAGTCCGACTATTGCGGCAATCAAGAGTGGGATTAAGCGTTCAATCAACAAAAGGTCGAAAAATCTTTCCCGGGAGAAAAAAAAGAAAAGGAAGCCCAAAGTAACCACGACCGTGCCAAAAATTAAAACAGACTTACCCGTTAGAACGGGTAAACGTAGCTTTTTTTTAAAAACCTCTTGAAAGACTTTAATAAAGTCTAGTAAAAAAATAGAAAAGACAAGAAAAACAAATAACCCTTGATTATTTAACTTTAAAAATATCGGAAAAAAAGAAAATAATAAAATTATTTTGAGGAAATTTTTAGGATTTATTAGTAGACCACGCCCTTGCCTGGTTTCCCGAAGATGAGAACTGAGTCGGTCAAATCGATACTCTTTCAGTTGCCATAAAGAAATCCAAAAGAAAACGTTTCGAATTCCCCAAATCCCAAGTATAACTAACGAAATTAGATATATTTCATCGGACATGATTTATATTTCCTTAAAAAAGGCGGTCAAACTTTGGGCAAAAACCATTGGATTTTCATAAGGAAGTTTGTGTGTCGCCCCTGCAATTCCAACTAACCGTGAACCATTTATTTTATCACAAATTTTCAAAGCGTCTTGATAAGGAGTCACTCGGTCCTCCTTACCCCACAAGATCAAGGTTGGAACGCTAATCCGGCTTAACTTACTCTCTAATTCAAAATTAATAACGTTAAGGAAAGTCTTTCTCATCTTCCCCGCTCGATAATAGTCTGTTTCCCCAATCAACCGATAAATAACCTTTCTAAGGAAATCGTTTCTTTCTCCCGGTCCAGAAAAAGTTCTCAACAAACCCTTTCCGACTTTCGCCACTCCTACCCAAAATTTTTTCCGAAAAGTAAGTTTATGTTTGATTAAAGGCGCCCCAGTCAAAACAACCCCTCTCAGGCCAAACTTTTCCTTGGCCAAATCCTGATGTTGAAAAAGAAACTCCACCAACACTCTTGAACCGAAAGAGTGGCCAATCAATACGCAGTTTTTTATTTTCTTCTCCTCCAAATAATCCTTTAAAAACTGGGTATAGTCTGGCAGAGTTAGGCTTTCCTTGGCCAAATCGTTTTTCCCAAAACCGGGGAAATCGGGGTTGAAAACACGATAACCGTCTGTTTCTAAAATGGATTTTAGATTAGAATATCTTTCGCCGGAAATTCCCCAACCATGAAGAATAACGATATCTTCAACTAATCTTAACTTTTCCATAAGCGCCTTATGTTAAACCACTTTTTTAATCTTTGCCCCAAGAGCGGTTAACCTTTTCTCAAAATCTTCGTAACCCCGCTCAATATGTTCAATATCGTGAAGAACGGAAATTCCTTTGGCAAGTAAGGCCGCAATGGTTAAAGTCGCTCCGGCCCTGATATCAGCCACCACAACCTCCGTCGCTCTAAGCGGAGTAGGGCCTGCAATTTTTGCCGCGTGAAAATAATCCGGCTTGTTATCCTGCCAATTAAAATTATAAAACATTTCGGGCCTCTCAACAGAAGGGTTAAAGAGCTTAATTTTGGCCCCCATTTTCACCAACTGTGGCACATAGTTAAAGCGGTTTTCAAAGACAGTTTCATGAACAATGCTTTCTCCCGCCGCTTGAGTCACTAGAGTCGTCCAAACCGCTTGCCAGTCGGTCATAAAGCCAGGATGAGGACCGGTCACCACGTCGGCCGACTTCAACTCTTTCTTCGCAAAGACTTTCAAGTTTTCATTTACAAAAGATTCGCCCTTTATCATCTCATACCCCGCCCCAATCTCACTTAACTTTTCCAAATAAGCGGCTAAATCCGGCAAACGAACATTCTCAATAGTTAGCTCACCCCCGGTCGCCAAAGCCGCACAGGCAAAAGTAACCGCCTCATTCCGATCAGGCATAACCGTATAATGTGTTCCATGTAAGCTGCTCACCCCTTCAATTTCGATAATTCTTGGACCAACCCGACGGA
Source organism: Candidatus Woesebacteria bacterium (assembly GCA_020060105.1). GTDB lineage: Bacteria > Patescibacteriota > Microgenomatia > Woykebacterales > 2-01-FULL-43-14 > JAGVAV01. Next base: position 10,111 of record JAGVAV010000014.1, read on the forward strand.
TTCGGGCCCCCATCGAGTTCAACATGTTAATCAAATCATCAACTTCGGGCTCGGCCGCAGCATTTTTCAAAACCGTCTTTCCTTGAGCCAGGACCGAAGCAATAATTAAGGTCTCTGTCCCGGTGTGGGTATTCTTCCCGAAACTATAATCGGTGCCGATCAAACCAGAATAACTCTTGACAATAAGCTGATTATTAAGTTGCTCAAAAGCCGCCCCCATCGCTTCAACACCGGTTAAATGCCGATCTAGGGGACGAGCCCCAATTTTATCCCCACCGGGCAGCGGAACTACTGCTTTCCCAAATCGGGCTAACAGAGGCCCCATAAGCATTGAAGAGGCGCGGGATTTTCCCGCTAAATCGGTAGGGACCTGATATTTATTTAAACCTCGAGGGCTTACTCTTAACGAATGGTCACCATCAACCTCAACCCTACCGCCTAAGGCCTCAATAATTTCTTTCATCACCGCCACGTCTCGGATATTGCTAATATTACGCAGGGTGGTTGGCTCTTCGGAAAGAAGAGCGGCAATCATCAACTTAAAACCGGAATTTTTCGCACCCCCGATTTTTACTTTTCCTTTTAAAGGCGTTCCGCCTTCGATAATAAACTTCGCCATAATAAAATCAAAAATCAAGCATTAAACATTATAAATACATACCGAAAATTAAAATGATCTCTTCCCCTTAAGGGTCAAACGCTAGACCAGAATATCTTTGAAATTTCGTCTAGCTCTTTAAGAAACCATAAACCTTCCTCATTTGTTAACCTTTAGAATTCTCCCAGGTATCGAATTTCTTCTTGCAACTCAATACCGGTTCTTTCTTTGACCTTTTCCTTAGCCAAAGTGATTAATTCTCTGATGTCGGTCGCCGTCGCCTTGCCGGTATTGATAATAAAATTTGCATGTTTTTCCGAAATTTTAGCTCCACCGACTTGTTTTCCTTTCAATCCAGATTCATCAATTAGCTTTCCTGCGTAATTGCCGGGAGGATTTCTAAAGGTTGATCCGGCCGTTGACCCCAAAGGCTGGTTTCTTTTCCGATCAAGAATATCTCGAACTTTTTCCTCAATTTCTATCCTAGCCGCCTCAATAAATTGCAGTTTGGCCGAAACAATAACTTCGCCAGAAGTTTGAAAACGGCTATGTCGATAACCAAAGTCACAATCCTGGGGCAAAAGAGTTTTGACTATCCCGGTTGGCTCAACTACTCTGACTGAACGAACCAATTCACCGATAAAGGCTTGTTTAGCCGTGTCCCCGGCATTCATAAAAATCGCCCCGCCTAACGAACCCGGCACTCGAACTAATCTCTCCAAACCCGTTAACCTCCGATCGACAGTTAGTTTTATCAGCACCGCGTTACTCACCCCGGAATCCGCCTCAACAAACCCAAAAGGTAAAAACTTCACCTCACTCGATTTGTTAACAATAACCAAACCTCTTATTCCCTTGTCTGAAACCAAAACGTTTGCTCCCAGACCAAGAACGGTATAAGGAATTTTCAACCTAATCGCCGTCTGAACTACCTCAATTAACTCTCGGCTATTTCTTGGCTCGAAATACAGATCCGCCGGACCGCCAACTCGCCAGTTAATGTGATTGCTCATCGGCTCGTTAGTCCTGATTTGATCATAACCTAATTCTTGAATCAGTCTTTTATAAACTTGCTCCATAAGTTTAAACTAAAAGGGTTACTTTGATTTTAACTTTTCCATCAGTTTTTCCGTCACTTTATAAACATCTCCCGCCCCCATTACCACGACCACATCCCCACCGGCCACTTGCTTAAACAAGAATTCTATCACGTCTTCCAAAGAACCACTATACCTAGCTTCTTTTTGTTTCCCGGAGACAGCTCCCGCGAGATCTTTGGCGTGAATAAGTCCAGTATCTTCCTCTCTGGCGGCAAAAATATCAGTGACAATTAAAAAATCAAGAGAGGACTGGCTAAAAACTTCCACAAACTCATCAAAAAGCGCCTTTGTTCGGCTAAATAAGTGGGGCTGAAAAACAACCCAAATTCGTCTGTTAGGAAAAACCTCTCTCGTCGTTTCAAGCGTAACTTTAATTGCCCCGGGGTGATGGGCGTAATCATCAATTAAGGTCACTCCTCCAAACTCACCCTTAATATCAAATCTTTTCTCAATTCCTCCAAACGAAGCTAAACTGCTGATGATTGATTCTATTGGAACATCCAAAAAACGGGTTGCCGCAATGGCTCCTAAAGCATTATAAACATTATGTTTCCCCGGAACGGATAAATTGATCAAGAACTCCTCAGAGCTGTAGGTCAGCTTGAATTGGCAGCCCTTCCCCACCACTATCTCTGCCGCCTTGAAATCGGAAAAAGTTTCAACCCCATAAGTAACCACTTTTCCTTCCCAACCCGACAATCTGGTTAGAAGCAACTGGACCCCCGGGCTATCGCTGTTAACCACTAAAGCCGAAGGTTTCTTCATTCCCCGGATAAATTTTTCAAACTCCCAAACAACTTCTTCCAAAGAATGAAAATAATCGGGGTGATCGTACTCAATGTTATTAACAACTAGCACTTGAGGATGGAAAAAAAGAAAATTCCCGCCATACTCGTCAGCTTCAAAAACAAAGTGCTTTCCTTTACCGGCTCGAAAGTTAGTGCCAAACTTCCGGATGATCGCCCCGCTTTCAAAAGTCGGGTCGAAACCCGCTTCGGTTAAAATAGTGGCGATCAAGGCCGTTGCCGTTCCTTTACCGTGAGTTCCCGAAACCCCTACTCTTAAATAATTAGTCATCAACTCAGCCAAAACTTCTTGCCACTGAACTATCGGAATTCCTCTCTTTCGGGCTTCTGATAACTCTAAAATAGGGTAATTAAGGGTTTTGACAGCTCGGCTGATAGCTAATAAATCTACTCCCTCAAGGTGACTAGGGTGGTGAATTGGGTAAATCAGTACTTGGCGATCCCTTAGATAACTGGTATAAATCGACCGGTGAATATCGCAACCAGAAACGCTAAACCCTTTCGCCAAAGCTAACCCAGCCGTTGCCGAGGAGCCGCTTCCGCCAATGCCCATGAAATGAATGTGGTTAACTTTTTCAAGCATTTCTGACTCCAATAAAACTTAACTGTCGAGCGCTCAGATCTTTTCTCCTGCTTGAGTAAAATTCACTCTCATCACAGTAAGTGCAAAGGTCTACTATCTTAATATTGGACAGACTTATTCCAGCCTCTTGCAACAGACAAAGATTCGCCTGCCGAAGGTCTAGGAATGTTTTCTTATCCTTCTCATTGATTATTTGCCAGCCGCGGTCAAAGGCTTTTCTAAATAGGTCAGCAACGTCTTCTTTTATCTCATAGTGGCAAGGACCAATCGAAGGCCCAAATCCTACCAAAATGTTTTTTGTCTCCGAGCCTAAATCTTTCATTAGGGCCACAACACCCTGGCCAACTCCCTCTAACGTTCCCTTCCAACCGGCATGAGCGGCGCCCACTATCTTTCTCATTGGATCCACAAACAAAATCGGCAAGCAATCCGCACTTCGAACACTTAGGTAAACTTCGCTATCCTTCGTTACCAAACCATCAACCGCTTCAATCACCCGACCCTTATCTTTCCAACTAACCAATTCTACTTTGCTTCCGTGAACCTGAGCCATTAAAACAAAATTACTAAGAGAAGTCTTGGTTATTCTGGAAAGCTTTTGATACCCTTCTCCACCCCTTTCAAAGTTAGTCAAATTAAAATCACCCAAAGATTGGGTTGAAAACCCGTGTTCCAACCAAGAAATCTTCGAAAAGCTACCCAGGGTCAACAGCTCTTTTTTATCCATTAAATTTCGATAACGTTAAAGATCTCGCTTAAATTACGAATTTCATAGTTTGGCGCGTATTCCTTAGTCTTAGGTAATTTATCGGCGTACTTCCCCCGATGGACCCATAAAGCCAAAATGTTTAACCTTTGCTGTTTTATCGCCTCCAACGCTTCAACCCGATCGTCTACAACCGTCAGATCTACATTTTGATACTTACTTAACAACTGCGGAATACTGGGAACTTTGCGTTCAAAGATGTTTACCTGAGCTGGAACCAAATACTCACTCAAACCGCTTAATTGAAGTTTCCGGTGCTGAAAATCTACGTCCCCCGCCGAAAAAACTCCGGCGGGTATCTTCCCTTTTAACTTCTTCAAGACATCCCAGACTTCCGGATAAACCGATTTTTTAAACATTTCCGGAGCGGTCAGGGCTTTTTCTAAATCCCCGCGAAGATTGGGAGACATAGAGTATTTGTGAGCGATCATTTCCAGATAACGGTTCAGTTCAAACCTTCCCTTTTCGCTAATTAACTGCATTTCAATATCAATTAAGGCGCTGGCGATTGAACCAAGATCCGACCGGGTGTCCTTTTGCAAAATGTGGACCAGATTTTCCATAAACGCTTCCCGCAGCAAATCCGTGTTGATTAAAGTATAATCAATATCAAAAAGAATTACTTTATTCACCATCACACCCCCTTAGAAAAAATTAACCTATTGACTCACGACTCTCCCGTTCTCTCCTTTTCATCAATAAATCAGCCGTCTTTAACTGCTCTGGAGTGTTTACCCCAACCCATTCCTCGGAGTTAGAGAGTTTGAAAACTCCGACTTTATCCCCTTCGCTTAAAGCGATTTTAACCAAATCCGTAACGTAGTACTCGCCAGAAGCGCTTCTTTCAATTTTGTGTAAATTGCTCTTTAACCAGTCAAGGTTAAAGACGTAACAGCCGTCATTTACTTCTTTTATCCCTTTTTGATTCTGATCGGCTTCCCTCTCCTCAACAATCGCCCTCACCTGACCTTGCTTATCCCTGACAACCCTCCCTAAACCAGTCGGATCTTCTTTTTCCAGCACGATAAAACTTAAAACAGGCTTTTCCTCAAGGTATTCGTTGAGAAATTCCTTTATCGTTTCCGGTCGGTAAAAACTGCTATCGTCGCCATAAACGACCAAAATACTCTTAAAACTCTCCCCAACTTCTTCTAAGCCGCATTTTAAAGCGTGACCAGTACCTAATTGCTCTTTTTGAAAAGCGTAGGTGCATGAATCTCCTAAAGCCCGCTTCACTTTTTGGGCGCCGTAGCCTACCACGATGACTATTTTCCCCAAACCTAAAGCTCTTAAGAGC
>JAGVAV010000033.1 GCA_020060105.1 Candidatus Woesebacteria bacterium
ATATACAGTATTAGAATATTTTGGTCTAGAGTAAACAATCTTGTTAAAATCGGACGGCAATTTAACTTAATTGTCTCAAATGTGTTTGATCTTTTTCATCTCTCTAAGATGACCATCCCCAATTCTGCTTTACCTTTTTGACTTGTCTCTCTAATCAAATAAGATTAACGATTGATGATCTCTGATTAATGAATTCTTTAGTCGTATTTTGGTCCGTCAGCCCTTAAGGGACCACTTCCTGCCAACTATAGTTAGAGGTCGAAAATAATTTGGCTAAGTCGGAGTTTAATAAATATCTAGGCTGGTACTCAATCACTTCCGCTGGAGTGCTGTTATTACTAAGACTTCTTTTCAAATCAAAACCAGTTGCGGAAATTAAAGAACCTTTAACCCTTAGCTGTTTATTCAAGGATCCTCCCATAGAAGTTTCGATTAACCCGTCCGCCAGATAGATCCCAGCGATATCTTCCACCTGCTTATTTACCCCCACCTTTCCTTTAACGACAAAAACCAGAGCCGAACCGCCAGAAAGACTAAAACCATCGTTGATGGTCAAATCTCCGTTGATAAAAACTACCCCCGTAAAAGAAGCGGTGGGGGAGGGGCGGGTATTAGAATCAATAGTGTAACCGCTATTTACCAAATAAACCCCCAAACCATCCGCCTGAGGCAATTTGCCACTTGGTAAAGAATCGATCGGTTTGATCTTACTAAACCAGTAGTCGTAACCCGGAAAAGAAACACCCGAATAAGGATAAACAAGCCAATTCTGAGTCGAAACAAAATTAGTGACCGAAGAAGCGCTGATCATAAAAGTGGCGTTATCACCCACCGCCGAGGGCATGTCGATGTTCCCCTCCGCGTGCACGTCGCTGCTAAGAGTCTGTATCCAAGCCGTGTTGACGGCAAACTCCCGGATGCTTGAGTTTCCCGCCATATCCTTAATCCGAAATTTTATCTTCTTGATATCCGCCCAGTCATCATCACAAAAATCAACTTTGGGGGTGGAAAAAGTGATTGTCGTGGAACCGGGGGTATTTGGCGTAACTGTCGAGGGGTACCAACCGCTGGTCGGATCGTAGGCTCCGTCAACGTTCGGCGGTCGAGCGGGGTCGTTGGGAATCCAGCTAGAACCGCAGTTCTCCAAATCGGAATGATAGCCAAACTCCGTCTTGTGCTTGACAATATACTGGAAATAAGCGGTTCCCGGGTCTAAGCCCGAAGTCTGATCATCAACGGTGATAGAAGCAACAAAAGTATGGCTGTTTGCCCCGGGCGGTCTGACCAAACTAAAGTCCCGCCAATTACCCGGAGAAACAGTGTCTATTCTAAATACCGGACTGTCCTTGGTGGGTCCTTTGATGTTTTCGTTATTAATGGCCGAGTAGTGAACTTGATGAGTCCCGTTTCCGGAAACGACAAAGCTGTATGTCGGCTCATCAAGACCCTGATAAAGATTTATCCCGTCCCACCAAACCGTCCCCGTCCCCTCCAAGCCCGCCTCGATCACGTATGCCCCCGAAGTGGGAGGGGTGAAATTCTTGGCTACCCTTAACCATTCGCCGTCTGAAGAAACGTAACTGGAAGAATCAACTAGTAAACCGTCGCTTTGGCGAAGAATCCTCAACTGAGCCCCGTTTCCGCTCAAGCCGCTTCTTTTCACCCAGCCGCTAACCGTGTAGGTAACTCCAGCGTTTAAAACCGGGGCGAAGGAAGAGAAAGTATCAAAACTGGCCCAGCCGGGAGCGCTGGAAACAATCTTAGCCGAGTAAGAATCAAATTTTACTTCGTCGTTGGCTTGAGAAAGAGTGGCCACCCCGCCAATGACTTTCTCCCAACCTTCCAGGTTCCCCAAAAGATCTAACTTTTCAAACGAAGGGTTGGAAACTAAATTCTTCCCGGTCGAGAAAGGCACCACGTGGGGCGTCCCCGCGTCCACCCAATACTCCAAACTCGCAACTCCGGATTCCAAATCCTCGACCGAAAGCGTCACATTAACCGTCGAAACGTACCAACCGTTGCTGCCTAAAGTCCCGGATATGTTTTCAAAAACGGCCGGGGGAGTAAAATCAGGAATTTTAGTAACTGTCCCTTCTTCACCTGAACAAGTCCAGCTACCGGGCCACTTTTGCCCTCCTACCACAGATTCGGTCCCGGTCCCGGATAAATTATTATAAAACAATTTGATTCGGCCTCCCGCCCCGCCGCCGCCGTTCCCGTCAGAATCTCCGCCTTTCGCCTCCAGAAGGCCTTGCTGAACGATTTTGGGCGCCTGAAGATAAATTCCGCCCCCGCTTCCGCCGCCGCCGTAAGCGTTCCCGGAAATAACCCCGTTGGCCAACACCGAACCGCTGACTTCAATCAGCTCCGTGGCAATCAAGATTATCTTCGCTCCGCCTTTGCCGCCAGCCACGTTTCCGGAGTCGCCTTTTCCCCCATCCGATCCTTGGCTAATGTCAAAACCATCCAACGTTCCGAAAGCGCTACCGCCCGCCGCGTTACAACTCGCTCCGCCGAAGCCGCCTCCGCCCGCGCCTCCGTAACCGCCGCCTCCGCCGCCCCAAGGGGACTGGGCCGGATTGCTGCTTGAGGTTCCTTCTCCGCCGCTACCCGTCCCGTCCAAAATTCCGTGAATGTAAATGTTTTTCGCCCGAATCTCAACAAAACCGTAACCGCCGCTAAAAGGGGCGACATAAACCGTGCTGCCCGAGTTAATCACAAAATTATCGATGTTATCGTGAACCCCGGCGATTTGAGACCCGTCAGTCGGCGTCCAGTTCAAACCCCCGTGATCGCCCCCGCCCAAATCGCTCCAGGCAAAGACTAGGGGAGAGAAGGAGGGAAAAAGTAACGCCATCGTTAAAGCAATCAACAGTAGTTTCTTTCTCATTTTTCGGTCGGGTAGCCTTGTTCTTCCCAAGATTGATACCCTTCGGTTAAAACATAGATTCTTTTAAATCCTTCACTGACCATCTTTTGACCTAGTTGCTGGCTCAGGCTTTCGCCGCGGTTACCGTAAAGCACGGTCGGTATCTCTTTTGGAACAGTTGAGGAAAAGTAGTCAAAGGCCTCCGGCGGAATATTGTAAGCTCCGGAGAGATGCCCTGACTCAAAATCGGCGAGGTTTCGGATGTCTAAAACTAAAATTTTTTCTTGAGACCACAGGTCATGCAACTCTGAAGAATTAACTTGGGCAAGCGACCCTCCCGGCAAACTCTCCTCAAAAACCTCAAGGGAAGACTGGGTCGAAGGAGAACTTTCTGAAAGAGGCCGTCCAAAAGTTTCTTTTGATTCCGATTCTTGATAAATCCCCGCCACTTTTCCGGAAGAAGTGCTGGGAGCTGGGTTTGGTTCTTCGGAAACTTTTGCCATAGGAGAGAAGGGAGAGAGACCTTCTGAAACGGCCTGAGCTGGCAGCGGCGGAGAAGGAAAGAGAAAATTATGATAAACAAACCACAAAAGCACCGGCGCTAGGAGGGACGAAGCGCCCATCAAAGAAAGAAAAAATTTGGCTTTTCCTGAGACTTTTTGACTCATTCATTATTTC
>JAGVAV010000002.1 GCA_020060105.1 Candidatus Woesebacteria bacterium
GATAGTTACCTTCACTACTACAACTATGATAGATTACATTTAGGACTTAAGCTTCAAACACCTATCGATTTTGTTGCAAAGGTGCTGAACTAATTACGTTAACATAATCCGATAGAAATTCATCCTAGTTGACAAATAGTTTGTTATATGCTAGAGAAAAGGCAGAGGATACCCTTTAACTCTTCTTCCTAGAGACTTACTTAGAGAATGTGAGTAGTTCCCTTGGAAGAAATCTTTCAGGGCAATCTCTGATAGTCAGAAACCGCAAATAAGAAAGAAAGGAGGAGAAAGTCATGGCAAGCACCGTGGCGCCCAAAACCGAGGAAGGGGCTAGTCTTCTGGACTTTGACCGGATCGTAGCGGTCGTCGTAACGGCAATCATTCTATTGGTCCTCACCGTCATTGCAACCTGGGTTCTCGGCTACACCGTCGTCGGCGCCAACGCTTGGATAGGCTTTCTGGTCGTCGCTCTTCCGACCTACTTAGCCCGCCGGCGTTAAGTAATCTCGCTCTTATCGGGGTGGTGGTTTATTCTCTCTTTATCACCACCCCACTTTCGTCCTTACCCAACAACTTTCTAATTCTCAGCACAGTATTTTCTTTCGCTAGATTTAACTTATTTAGCTTTTTCCAGAGCTTACCTCGTTTGACGGCGCAATATCCCTTCGGCCTTGGAAAGTCTCTACTGCCCTTTCTAAAAGAATTAAAAAGACAAAAATCGGAAGACGTAGCTGCCGGCGCCAGCGCCAAGGCTGCTTTATTAAGCGATACAGCCATTCCAAACCTAAATTTGAAACGCCCTTAGGCGGCCGGACCGCTGTCCCGGCCAAATAATCTAAAGTTCCGCCAACCCCGATCATCAGCGGGACCTTGATCTCCTCTCGATGACGGGCGATCCACAAATCCTGAGTCGGCGCCCCGTAAGCGACCAATAAAATATGAGGTTGAGTTTCTCGAATAGAGCTTAGAGCCGCCTTTGTTCCTTCGGCGGTTGGATCCGCCTCGCTGACGCTCACTTTTATTCCCGGGTAAAGTAGCTGCAACTTCTCCGCCGCTTTTCTTGCCACCCCCGGAGCAGCCCCTAAGAAGAAAAATCGCCAACCCTTTTTCACAGCTTTAGGAGCTAAGAAATGAATTAGTTCGCTTCCGGGAATTCTTGAGGCGAAGTGACGCCCCTGCAATAAAGCCGCTAACTGTAAACCTGCTCCATCAACCAAAGCCAGATCTGCCTCGGTTAGCAACTTGTGAAATTCTTTGTTATTTCTTGCCAAGACTAAAAATTCTGGATTAACCGTCACCACCTGATGCGACCTTCCGCTTTCAACCATTTTTTCAAGACGGCTTAAAACTTCTTCCTTAGTCAAATTATGAACGGGAACACCTAAAATGCGGATTGATTCCATAAGCTTTATCACAGCTCACTTAATAACTTTCCATTTGGGACCGGCGGGGGTATCTTCGACTTCTAGCCCTAACTGATGCAATTTTTCCCGCAAAGCATCCGACTTTGCCCAATCTTTTATCTTTCGCGCCTCTTCTCTTTCTTTGATCAGCTCCTCTGCCCCTTGGGGAAGTCTTTGTCTCTTCCTTCTTTCTTCTTGCAGATTTAGGGCTAAGACCTGATCAAATTTACTCAAACTCGCCGCCTTAGCCGACGGAGGAAGATCACTCTTGATTAATTCCCAAACAACGGCAAGCGCTTTAGGCGCATCCAAATCATCGTTAATCGCCTTCAAAAACCGTTCCTCATACTCCGCGCAACCTGTTTTAGGCTCTCCAAACATTCCTATGGCCGCGTAAAGGTTATTTAAGGCGTTTTGGGCGGCTTGAAGCGATTCCCAGCTAAACTGAAGCTTTGAGCGGTAGTGAGCCGTTAGGCAAAGATACCGATAAGCCAAAGGGTTAAATCCCTTTTCTACTAACGTCTGCAGGGTAATAAAATTTCCCGCAGACTTAGCCATTTTCTGATCCTCCCCCAAGATCAAAAATTCTCCATGCAACCAATAATTGACAAATTTCTTCCCGGTAGCCGCCTCAGATTGGGCAATTTCATTGGTGTGATGAACCGGAATGTGATCGACCCCGCCGGTGTGGATGTCGAAGGTCTCCCCCAAATACTTCATGCTCATTGCGCTACATTCAATATGCCAGCCTGGAAACCCTTTTCCCCAAGGACTTTCCCACTCCATTTGTTTCTTCACTTCCTCGGGAGAAAACTTCCAGAGAGCAAAATCCGTTGGGTTTCTTTTTTGGGGATTATACTCCACTCTCGCTCCTGCCATTAATCCCTTCAGGTCGAGCTTGGCTAATTTTACATAACTTTGAAATTTTGACGTATCAAAATAAATTCCATCATCTGTTTGATATGTATACCCTTTTTTCTCTAAAACTTTGATTAAATCAATTTGTTCGGTAATGTGGTCAGTCGCTTTGACCATAATTGTGGGAAAGAGAACATTTAATCGCTCTAAATCCTGCTGAAACCTCTCCGTGTAATGGGCGGCGATTTCCCAAGCGCTCTTTCCTTCTTTTCTTGCCCTTACCTCCACCTTATCTTCGCCGGTGTTGGCATCCGAGGTTAAATGACCGACGTCGGTCACGTTCATCACTTGTTTGACTTTGTAGCCATTATATTCTAAAGTTCGGCGTAAAAGATCGGCAAAGAGGTACGAACGAAGGTTTCCAACATGGGCATCATTATAAACAGTGGGGCCACAAGTGTACATCCTCACTAAGGATAAGTCTAGAGGTTTAAAAGCTTCCCTTTTTCTTGTCAAAGTATTATACAAATACATTTCACTCATGCGTTACTTACTCAATTCTTCTCTAACAACCTTACTCACAAAACTACCGTCTGCCTTTCCTTTCACCTCAGCCATCACCGCGCCGATTACTCTTCCCATCTCGCTAACTTCCCTTGCCCCGGTTTGTAAAATCACCTTTCTCACTACCTGACGAGTTTCCTCTTCACTTAGTTGGTTTGGCAAATAACGTTTAAGGACTTCTAACTCCTTTGTCTCTTTCTCGACAAGTTCTTTCCTTCCGCCAGCCTCAAAACCTTCAATCGATTCTCGACGTTGCTTTGCCTCTTTCTTAATCACCTCAAAAACATCTTCTTCAGTCAAATTTTCACCTTTAGCGATTTCTCGGTTTTTTACCGCCGACAAAATCAACCTTAAGGTAGAAACTTCCAAATCTCTTTTCGCCAACATTGCCTGTTTTAAATCTTCTCGAATTTGATTTTCCAAGCTAGTCATAACGGCCCCAAATTACAAAACCTAATAATCGCGCCGACCTTCAAGAGCCCGGCTTAGCGTCACTTCATCCGCGTACTCTAAATCTCCGCCTACGGGCAGACCCCGGGCAATCCGAGTTACTTTTATATTTAAAGGTTGAATTAGTTTTTGAATATACATTGCCGTTGCCTCGCCCTCAATAGTGGGGTTTGTCGCTAAGATAACTTCCTTAACGTCGCCTCCCCTCAACCTCGGTAACAACTCTCTGATTCTCAGTTCATCTGGCCCAATATTAGCCATCGGAGTAATGGAACCGTGAAGGACGTGATACAAACCATGATAACTACGAGTTTTTTCCAACGCTAGAACGTCTAACGGTTCCTCAACAACACAAATTATCGACTTATCTCTCTCCGAAGAGGCACACACCTCACAAGGATTCACCTCCGTAACGTTCCAGCAAACAGAGCAGATAACAGTTTTTTCTTTCATCTGTTTTAAGGCTTCCGCTAAAGCAAGAGACTCTTGCTTTGGGGCATGTAAAAGATAGTAGGTCAGCCTTTGGGCGCTCTTTGGTCCCACTCCAGGTAACTTCTCGAACTCGGCAATCAAATCAGCCACGGATTTTGGCACGTTCATCGCTCAACCTCATCTTTCTTTTGTCACCCTCTCGGCTCTCCGACTATTTGAGCAAACCGGATAAACCACCCATGCCTCCCATCATCGACTGCATTTTCTTTGCCGCAACCTTTTGGGATTCTTCAACGGCTTTATTCAGGACATCCTTTAAGACCTTTGAGTCTGGGCTTGATCCTAATTCTAGCTCAATTATTTTCTGCTCTGCGGACATCCGTACTCTAATCTCCCCGGATTCCACCTCAACAATTTCTTTTTCTAACTCCTTTTTTAAAGCGTCGGCTTGTTTTTTTAACTCATACATCTGCTTAACTTTGTCAAACATAAATTTCTCCTCCTAAAGCAAGTTTCCATTAAAAATATCTGCCGCGGATTTTATCAAATCCTTATCGTCTACCGCCGTCACGTTATCAGCTTCCTCTCGGTCAACTTTACGGCTAATCTTCTTATCACCTAAACTGCATTTTATTTTTATCTCCGAGCTAATTACTTCCGACAAGATCTTTTCTAACAACTCAGTATTCTTTGGTGATTCCAACCTTTCCTTGTGAAAACGGTAGGAAAATCTAAGCGTTAATATTCTACCATCAAACGAAACTGGTTCACAACCTTTAAGCATTGCTTCTAGTGAGTGGTTATGGGGTTTAACAGTCTTTAACACCGTCAACCAATTTTGTTTTATAAAAGCCAAATCTTTTCCAGAATCACCAGCCTCATCTATTGGAACTTTTTTCTCCTCTGTAGACAAGCTTTGTTCACAAATGTCAACCTCTTGGGTATCTAGTAATTCTTCTCTAAAGTCTATTTCACTTTCCCTCTTTAACTCGCTAACGACGCTCTCTTGACCCTCTTCTAAAGCTTTAACTTTCCCACTCGACTTTTCCTGATTCTGTCCATCTTTAGTTTTACGCGAAACTCCTTGTTCATCTTCCTTTAAAATACAAGACTCCACCACCGCTAATTCTAAAGGAAGTTGAGGAATTGGTGTAAACTTCAAGCTCTCCTCCGATTGAGTAAAAAGAGTAATTAGATGGATTAACCGAGGTTTGCTCAAAGACGTGGCAGACTGACTCATCTCTTCGTAAAGTTCTTCCGCTACCGTTGGTTTAATCAAGCCTTCTCCCGCTCCGGCTTTTATAACTAGTAATTTCCTTAAATACTCCAGTAAACCTCGGTTAAACTCTCGAAGGTCCCAACCGTTTTCAAATAACTTGTTCACCTTAGAGACAGCCTCTGCCGTATCCCTCCTAGTAAGACTGCCCACAAAGTTTGCGTAAACTTCCTCTCCGCCAAAGGAAAAGAATTCGCGAACAAATTTTAAAGCGACTCTCTGGTTTTGGCTGGAAATTTGATCTAACAGTTTCGCCGCGTCACGATAACTTCCTTCCGCCTTTTGGCTAACTAAATCCAGCACCCCTTCCTCCAAATCCAAATTTTCTTGATTAACCAAATGACGCAGGTACTTCATCAAATTTTCCCGATTAGCCCTTTTAAAATCGTATCGTTGACAGCGAGAAATAACCGTTGAAGGAAGTTTTTGAGGATCAGTCGTGCAAAGTATAAACACCGCGTGCAAAGGAGGCTCTTCCAGGGTTTTTAAGAGGGCATTGAAAGCTTCGTTTGTTAACATATGAGCCTCATCAATAATATATATTTTATACTTTCCTTCTGTCGGAGCTAATCTCACTTTTTCCCGCAAATCTCGGATTTCATCAATCCCTCTGTTTGAGGCCGCATCAACCTCCACTAAATCCAGGTAATTCCCTTCCCTAATAGACAAACAGTTCGCACACACAGTGCAAGGTTCGACAAAACCTTGCTTAACCTCATCGTTTTGCTGACAAACTAAGGACTTAGCTAAAATCCGCGCCGTCGCTGTTTTACCCACACCTCTAGGACCACTGAATAAGTAAGCCTGACTCAACTTTCCCTGCTGCAGGGACTTAAAGAGTAAGTTCTTAATTACTTCTTGTCCAAATAGCTCCGAAAACTTTTGTGGGCGGTATTTACGATAAAAGTTACTCATAACTACTTTAATTGTACTTCTTTTAAAGACTACTCAACAAGGCTTAAAAACAAAGTTAGCCTAACCTTAACTCCTCTACCGCTTGGGACAGAAGTTGGCAGTACAACTCAAAACCTACCAATGAAACGTTTCCGTGTTGCTCTCTTCCTAGGAGGTTCCCAGCCCCTCTAATTTCCAGATCTTTCATCGAAACCGTCAAACCGGAACCCAAATCATTTAAACGCCGTATCGCCTCCAATCTTTCCTTTCCTGACCAAGATGGAGAATAATCTGGTGGGTAAAAAAGTAAGGCGTAAGCCTTTTGATTCCCTCTTCCAACTCTTCCTCTAAGTTGATGAAGATCCGCTAAGCCAAAATTCTGAGCGTTATTAACAATAATAGTATTAGCGTTAACAATGTCTAGACCACTGCTAATAATATTTGTACAAATAAGTATATCAATCTGTTTACTAAGGAAATTATCTATAACTTTTTCTAACATCGTTTCTTTCATTAGCCCGTGAGCAATTTCTACTCGTGCTGTGGGAAACAACTTTCGCACTAAGCTCAGCTCCTTTAAGATATCCTTAATGTAGTTACTGACATAAAATACCTGCCCTCCCCGAGATAACTCTCTTAAAACAGCTTCTCTTAGAACATCTAAATCCTTTGGGCCAACACGCGTTTCAATCGGAAACCTTCCCAAGGGAGAGGTATTTATTACTGAAACTTGGCGAATTTTAGTTAGAATCATTTGAAGTGTTCTGGGAATAGGAGTCGCGGATAAAGAAAGTACATCCACCTCCGGGCGGATTTTCTTAAATCTTTCTTTTTGAACCACACCGAAGCGATGCTCCTCATCAATTATCAGTAAACCCAAATTTTTAAAACGAACACCGGAAGAAAGCAAAGAATGAGTTCCAATCACGATATCTACCTGACCCTTAGCCAAACTTTCAACAACCGACCGTCTTTCATTAAGGTTTTGAAACCTAGATAAGACCGAAACCCGAACAGGAAAATCTCTTAACCTTTCTTTAAACACATGATATTCTTGTTTTGCCAAAAGAGTTGTTGGCGCCAGTACGGCCACCTGGTAATTATCTTGAACTACCTTAAAGGCCGCCCGAACGGCTAATTCTGTTTTTCCAAAACCAACATCCCCAACTAAAATTCGATCCATCGGTACGATCCCATCCAAATCTTTTTTTATCTCCACTAAAGACTTTTCTTGATCGAAGGTTAGTTGGAATGGAAAGCTATCTTCTAACTGCTTTTGCCATACGGTATCTGGAGAATAAGGCTTCCGCCTGGTATTTTCCCTAGTCGAGTAAATAAGTACCAAATCCCTAGCAATCTCATGCACAGAGTGCTTAACTCGGCTCTTTATTCTCTCCCATGATTCCGAACCTAGATAACTCAACGAGGGAGGTTTATTTGAAATTCCCACATATCTGGTTACCCTATCTAACTGCGAAATCGGAACGTATAACTTATCTTCTTTTGCGTATTCAATTGCTAAATTACCTCCCCCTAAATCTTCTGAATCCACAACGCCCAAAAAACGACCCACCCCATAATCAACGTGGACAATAAAATCCCCAGGGTAAATATCAGATAAAATAACCCTATCATCCACGTTTCCTCTTTTCGTCCGATTTACCTTCTCGGATCTAATTGTTCTAAAGGGAATAACGTAAATCTCAGGGAGTTCCCGCGTCCCTTCAGGAGTATCCACCCCTAATAGCCATATTTTCTCTATCTTGTCCCCTAAAAAATCTAGTCGAGTTGGGCTGCGGTACCTCTCCAGCCACAAATCTATTACGCCACCTCTCACCGCAAAGTCACCCACCTCACAAACCTTTTCCTGGCGTTGGTAACCCAATCCCAAAAGCCGCTTTATAAGAGTGTTGTAATCAAAATTGTCCTCTTTCTTGATAATCAAACCATTATTTTCCATTTTAACCCCACACAAAAATTCCCCTAAGGATCTATAGGGGAGTCTAGGAAAAACTTCATATCTAGTTATTCATTTGCCCAAGTAACTGCTCTTTCAACTGCCTCTTTAATCGCTTTATCTAAAACTGGCCTTTCCTCATCGCTGAAATTCTGTAAAACGTAGTTTTCGGCGGCCACGGACTTTTCTGGCCTACTAACACCAACCCTAAGTCGAAAAAAGGTTTTGTTATCAAGAGAATTAATGATAGATTGCACTCCATTATGACCAGCGCTAGAACGGTTTTTTTGAAGTTTTACTTTTCCTAAAGGCAGATCCATATCGTCGTGAATCACCAACAAATCGTCTAGGGAAATTTTGTAAAAACTAACCGCTTTCAAAACATCCTTACCAGACTCATTCATAAAAGTTTCAGGTTTTAGTAACAAAGCATTAGACAAGAAAGAAACCTTTTTTAGCTCTTCCAGGACTAAATAACCGACATTATGTCTCGTTTTGGCGTATTGTGAACCAGGGTTACCTAGACCGACAATTATCTTCATTACCCCACTACCTCAGGTAAATGCTCCTTAACCTTTTTCACTATTTCCCGTTGAACCTGCGCCATCACTACAGATTCTTGAGGTTTTTGATGATCGTGTCCCAATAAATGTAAAACACCGTGAACTAGTAAATCAGCCAATCTTTCTTCTACCAAAACGTTATCTTCGGCAGCTTGAAGTAACGCTTGAGGATAAGAAATTACTACATCCCCCAGATTTAAAATTTTGAAATCTGGCGGGTTTACAAACTGCTTCTTACCCTCAGCCAAAGAAAACGAAAGAACATCCGTCGTGTTTTCCACCCCTCGATACTGTTTATTAAGCTTTTTCATTTTTCGATCCCCAATCACGCTAACCGTAAGGGCAATTTTTCCTTGAGCACCAACCGACTCTAAAGCAATCGTTGCTACGTTACGCAGCAGAGCTCTTTTAACAGGATAGTGGGGTTCGATAAAAACTTCAACTTGATACATTTTAGCCACGCGAGGACTTTGAGAGCTTACGCCTTCTCGCTATCTGATCACGCTTGCGAACTACTGAAGGTTTCTCATAAAACTCTCTCTTCTTTAATTCTGTAAGAATACCGTCAGATTGAACCTTTTTATTGAATTTTCTAATCAACACTTCTATCGATTCGCCTTCTTGCGCCCGAACTACAGTCATAAATAGTAAACACCCCCTCTCAACGATCCCCCAGTAAATGCCAATGTAAGTGGGGGACATGTTGGTATGATCCTCCATTAATTATCAAACGATAACCCGTTTTGTCAAGACCATTCTTTATAATAAACCGCTGCATTAATTTAATCATCCCTTCTATAATAACCATATCAGCGTCTTGAATATCTAAAAAGGTAGGAATATGCTTCTTGGGAACGACTAGAAGGTGAATTGGAGCTTGAGGATGAAGGTCGTTCAAAGCAATAATCTTCTCATCCTCATAAAGAACATCCGCCGGCACTTCTCTTTTTGCAATTTGACAAAAAATGCAATTGCTCATTCCTTCTCCTTTTTAAACTTTCTAAGCAGCTATACGGTATCTTAAGATAAACATTTTCTAAACCCAGTTCTTTTCCAATGCCTCCGCAGCCATGATAATCAGAGCCTCCGGTAACTATTAAATCTAAGTTTCTCGCCTGATCAGTAAAATGCGTGACACAGGTTCTTGTTTGATCATCCGACACCCGGTAAGTCAAAACTTCTAAGCCATCCAAGCCAAACCTTTTTAACTTTTTTAAGTAAAAATCTTGATTAAAAACTAAACTCTCGTTCTCCACTGTTACTAAATCCCAAGCAGGATGAGCCAAAACAGCCACTCCTCCTAATGAATGGATTGTTTCTATCGCTTCCTTTACATCAAAACCTTCTTTGGTAACGTAAGCAACCCCATCCTTCGTAAGGTAACGACCAATAAAATTCCCTACACTCGGAACTAGCCCAAAATCTGCAACTAGCTTGACCTCGTTACTTTTGTTTCTGATAACCGCCTCGGCAATGTGAGGTAAAACAATTGATCCAAAGGCTAAGCCTCGAACCTCCTCGTAATCTATCTGAAAACCGCAAGAATTTAAATTTTTAATTATTGCCTTCGCTCTTTCTTCCCTCTTCCACTGGAAATATCTTAATTTTTTCTGAAAAGAAGCCTTATGATAATCCAAATAGTAACCTAAAATGTGAAATTCCTTTTCCTGGTCATAGCAAGAAAATTCACATCCTGGAACCACCTCAAGACCAACCCTTTCTCCTTCTTTTAATCCCACGTCCAAACTATCTACGCTATCATGATCGGTTATTCCCAAAGCTTTTAAATTAGCTTCTTTGGCTTTTTTTATCAGCTCAACAACACTCAAACCGCCATCAGAGGCAATCGTGTGTGTATGCAAATCAATATATTCTTCCACAATCTAATTATACACCAAAAACATATAATTTGATATATTAACTATTAATTTGTCACAATCGATTTTTTAAAAACTTAGTAACTTCGTCTAAAGTGTAGTAAGAAATTTCACTTTCATGGCGCTTCTTCAGCTCAATTTTTCCTTTTGCCATGGTTCTATCACTGACTGCCAATCGAACAGGAACACCAATCAGATCAGCATCAGCTAATTTAACCCCGGCAGACTCATCCCGAGCGTCAAGTAAAACTTCCACCCCCGCCTTAGCTAAATGTCGGTAAATCTTTTCAGCCTCTTTAACTACGTCTGGTTTAACACTGAGAGTAACCAAATGTGCTTGGTAGGGAGCAATCGAGGGAGGCCAGATAATTCCTTTCTCGTCGTGGTGAATCTCAACTACCGTTCCCATCAAGCGAGTCGTGCCAATACCGTAACTTGCTAAAAGCACAGGTTTCCTTTGGCCATGGATGTCTATAAAAAACACCCCCATTTGATCCGCATACTTTGAACCAAACTTAAAAATATTTCCCACCTCAATACTTTTTGACACTTTTAAAAAGTCTCTACAGCTTGGACAAGGGTCACCTTCCTTAAGATTAGTTATCTCGACATTTTGGGCAAAGCGGCAACCAGGGCAATAAATAGTTTTATCTTCCCCCGATTCAGAAAGCACTTGAAATTCATGGGAATAATTCTTGGTAAATGTTCCTCCACTAGCTTCCACCATTAAAGCCTCTAACCCAACCCGATTAAAGATCTTTAAATAAGCTGTTTGAACCTTTTCGTAATAACGGTCTAAGTCTTGGACACAAGAATGAAAGCTGTAAAGGTCTTTCATTATGAATTCACGTCCCCTAAGTAAACCCGACTTGGCCCTAGGCTCGTTTCGAAACTTTGTTTGAATCTGATACAAAGCAAAAGGTAAATCTTTATAAGAATAAATCCTTCTTCTGGCCAAATCTGCAATAATTTCCTCATGAGTAGTTCCCAGAGCAATTTCCTTACCGGAAGCATCTTTAATAATATACATTATTTCCTTTAAGGCTTCCCACCGACCTGTTTCTTCCCAAAGGCTGCGGGGGTGCAAGGCAGGCATAAAAAGTTCCTGCCCCCCAACACCATCCATTTCTTCCCGGATAACTCCGTGAATTTTTTCTAAAACTTTCCAACCTAAGGGTAGCTGGGTGTAAACTCCAGACATTAACTTATCAACAAACCCGCCCCTAATCAAGTACTGGGCGTTTATGCTGATTTCTTCTTTTGGGGATTCTTTCAACGTTTTACCAAACAAATTCTCGTAACGCATACTCCCTCTAATATTAATTTATCAGAACAGCGGGTAATAAACAATCACTTAAAAGGGATAAGTTGGGTAACTTTTTCGCCCAATGAGGTATTTAACCATAACCAAATTATGTCTTGGTAGGTAATGAGAATAATTAAAAAGAGTAAAAACACCATACCAAAGGTGTGAACCCATTTTTCAAGCTTTAAGGGGACTTTCCTTCGGGTAATAAGCTCTGCGGTAATAAAAAGCAAACGACCGCCATCTAACGCAGGTAGCGGTAAGATATTAATAATTGCCAAATTTAGGCTTAGTAGGCCTAACAACATTAACACGTTAACAAAACCCGATTTTGTCGCTAAGTGGGTAAAGTAAGCAATTCTCCCCAACCCCCCAACCTCTTCGGGAACTTCCTTTTCCACGAACAGATCCCTCAACATCGTTCTTAAAGAGTCAACCATCAAACCAGTCGCTCTTAAAGCCTGATTAAAACCTACTACCGGAGCTTCCCAGATAGGAAACGACTTAGTAGCCACGTATGGATAAATCTCAATCCCCATCGATCCTTGACCCTGAGGTGGGTTTTCTCGGGGAGTAACTTTCAGGACTTCAAGCCTCCCCTCGCGTTCTACACTAACGGCAATCTCACTCCCAGCAAGTTTATCTGTTTTGTCACGTAAGTCCTCTGGGCCCCCTAACTCAACGCCGTTAATAGCCGTTATCACATCCCCTTCCTTCAAACCAGAACTAAGCGCCGGGGAATCCTTAGCTACTTTCCCAATCAAAACTTTATCCGTCGGTAAGGGGCCGCCGATCACGTAAACAACGGTTAAAACAGCTACCGCTAAGATAAAGTTCATTAGCACTCCCGCCGTAACCATGACGGCTCTTTTCCAAGGAGCTTGGGAAATAAAATTTCGAGGGTCCTTTGACGGTTCCTCTGAATCCTCTCCCGTTAATCGCACAAAGCCGCCTATCGGCAAGGCATTAACTGTGTACTCCGTCTCGCCTTTCTTTTTTCCCCATATCTTCGGCGGCAACCCGAATCCAAATTCTTCAACTTTGACCCCGAAAAACTTAGCCGATAGAAAATGGCCCAACTCGTGGATAAAAATTAACACTCCTAAAATTAAGACGAAGTTTAATCCGGTGTAAAGATACTCTGGGTTCATAAAATTCCTGCTTAACCCTTAAAAACCTGAGAAAAACACTTTTTACGCTTATAATTCCGCTAACTCTTTTTCTTTACTCTTACTAATTTCTTCCATTTCTTTCACTACTTTGTCAGTTAACACTTGAACTTTTTCCTCACCACGCCTCTTCTCGTCCTCAGAGATATCGTCATTTTTCTCTAACTGGTTAATTTTTTCGACTGCCTCTCTCCTAATTTGCCTCGCTGCTATCCGATGTTCCTCAATTTTTCCTCTAACTAATTTCACCATCTCTTTCCGCCTTTCCTCAGTTAAAGGAGGAAGGGGTATTCTGATAAAGTCGCCTTCCTTGATTGGATTTAGTCCAAAACCTGCTTGTTGAATAGCCTTAAGAATTTGAGGGGTGTTGCCCGCGTCCCAAGGCTGAACTGTCAGTAACCTCGGTTCTGGCGCAGAAATTGTGGCTAAATCTCTTAAGTTCATTAGTGAACCGTAAGCTTCTACCGGGGTATCTTCAATTAATGAAGGAGCGGCTCTACCTGTTCTAACTCTGGCTAGATCTGCCTTAAGATCCTGCAATGTTTTATCCATTTTTTTCTCAGCTTCGTTAAGTACCTGATTTACCATCTTATTCGCCCAAAGAATAACGAGTAAACCGACCAACCCGAATATTTTCGCCTGTTTTGGCAATAACTTCCGTCACCAAGTCTTGGACTGTCTTGTTTGGATCGCGGATGTAGGGCTGAGCTAAAAGCTCTTCAACGGAAGCAGGATTCATCGCCGCTACTTGCATCGCTGCTTCATGAACTAAATTCTTAAACTCACTCGTTCTCGCAACGAAGTCCGTTTCGCAATTAACTTCAATCAAAACTCCAACTTTACCCCCAGCATGAATATAGCAGTCGACTAAACCTTGATTGGTAGCACGCCCAGCTCTTTTTTCGGCTGATACTAAACCCTTCTCCCTAAGTATTTCTTTGGCCCTTTCAACATCACCCCCAGCGGAAGATAAAGCTTGATGGGCATCAATTACCCCGGCCCCCGTGGCCTCCCGAAGTTGCTTCACTTTTTCTGTCGTCACCTCACTCATTTTTCCCCTCCATTTCCGGCTTTGTTGATTTCTTTTCGTAAATAGCCCTTCCTTCATTAAAAGATTCAGCAATTGCCTTAACTAGAGTGTTAATTGATTTCAATGCATCGTCGTTAGCAGGTATCGGATAAGTTACTACTGTCGGGTCACTATTTGTATCAACAACGGCGACTGTGGGAACACCTGTCTTATTCGCTTCTCTTACCGCATTCTCCTCCCTTTTTGCGTCCACGATAAACAAAGCGTCCGGTAATTTATTCAATTCTCTAATTCCACCCACGAAATCATTCAACTTCTCAATTTCTTTATCAATTAAGAGTTGTTCCTTTTTAGTATACTTCCCAAGCTCGCCCGACTTTTTCTTCTCCTCCAACTCGTTTAGCCGTTTGATAGTTCTTTGGACAAACTCAAAATTAGTCAAAAGGCCACCGGGCCAACGCTTTATAATAAACATGGCCCCAACCCTTTCCGCTTCCTGTTTAACAATATCTTGGGCTTGTTTTTTTGTTCCCACAAAAACAACAACCCCACCTTTAGACGCTAAACTTTTTACAAATTCGTAAGCCGCTTCTAACCGTTGAACCGTTTGAGCTAAGTCAACGACATGGACACCACCACGCTGGGTAAAAATAAACGGTTTCATCTTGGGATTCCATCTCTTTGCCTGATGGCCAAAATGAACACCGGCTTCTAAAAGCTCTCTCATCGTTGGTAAACTCATAAATTTAACCTCCCTTAAACCGCCACTTAGCACTATCTCTTGAGACAGGGAGAAAGCCAAGTGTGTGAAATAGATCGTTTGAACTATACCATATGGTTTTTAACTTTGCAACAGCCTTCTATAAATTCTTCTCACTTACCCCTCAAACTTCAGAGGAGTACGCCTTTTACTTTCACCTCACCTTGAAAGAGAAAATTTTTCCATAAAACGCTTACATACTTCTTAAATTCTTTTTCAACTGCTTATACTTCGGACTTTTTTTAAGAATATCAATTATTTCTTCTTTAACAATCTCTTTACTTCTCTCTCCGTCAACCACCTTAATTGACCTGGGATATTTATTTGCTAGAGCTTCGTAAACCTGCCAAACCTTCACTAACTTTTTCTCTTCTTCATATAACTCCACATCAAACCTATCTCGTTTTATCCGATTCATACAAACAGTGGGACTAACTCGGATAAAAAAAGAAATATCTGGGTAAATAAAGTACTTGTTTAACTCTAAAGCCCAGTTCGTATCAACATCCACAGAACCAAAAGCCACGGTTGACCAAGCAAAACGATCTGTTATCACAACACTCCCACTTTTCAACATCGGAATAATTTCTCTAGATAAGTGGTGCCCCCGATCGGCCGCAAAGAGAAGTTGCAGCGATGTGGGAGGAAGACTTAAGGTGTTAGTTAACACCCCCCTTATCAAGCCACCTACCACATTATTGGTCGGCTCTTTAGTCGTGTATGTTCGGATTCCTTCTCTTTTCAAAAATTCCGCGATTAAAGAACATTGTGTTGAGGAACCACTCCCATCCAGCCCTTCAACATCAATAAATAAACCAGGAAATTCGTTTTTAACCATTATTTAAACCCTCCTCCTCTGATTTTTCTTCACTATTTGATTTTGTTATTATCTCCGGCTTTTTCCAACTCATCCAGTTACAGCCTGGATAATTACTACAACCAAAAAAATTCCTCCCGCGTCTAGTCCTCTTTATCACCACATCACCCCCGCAATTAGGACACAAAGCGTCGGCTTTTTTTTCATAATTTTTGGTATTCTTGCAATCCGGGTAACCCGAACACGCCAAGAACTTCCCAAATCTTCCATATTTTATTACCATCGGTCTTTTACATATGTCACAAATCTCTTCGGTTTCTTCTACGGGAATTTCCACTCGTTGAGAAGACTCATAAACTTTTTCCAATTGTTCGCTGAAGGGTTCATAAAATTCCTTGATCACCGGTACCCAAGGTTTCTCCCCATTAGCGATGGCGTCCAACTGGTCCTCCATGCGGGCTGTGAATTCGGCATTGACAATATTTGAAAAATTATTAACCAAAAAGTCGTTTACTCCAACTCCTAAAGAAGTTGGCTGAAACTTTCCATCCAATCTTTCGACATAGTTTCTCTCTACAATTGTGGATAAGATTGGGGCATAAGTAGAAGGACGACCAACGCCTCTTTCTTCCAATGCTTTGATCAAACCCGCTTCGGTAAAACGCGGAGGAGGCTCAGTAAAATGTTGTTCTGGAAGAAGATTAATTAAATCTAGTTGCTCTCCGACTTTTAACTCTGGCAACTTTTGCGGCTCCTTTTCCTTCGAACCTTCCTCCTTTCTCTCTAAGATCAAGGCCCAACCTGAAAACTTTAACACAGAACCGTTAGCGCGAAAGATATAATCTTTCGCTTTAATATCCACGCTTGTTTGATCGTAAATCGCGTCAGCCATCTGACAAGCTAACGCATTTTGCCATATTAAATGGTACAACTTGACATGATCTTTGGACAACTCATTTTGAAGAGAACTAGGCTCACTATGAATATAAGTGGGTCGGATGGCTTCATGGGCTTCTTGGGCTACCTTAGACTTAGTTTTATACCGCCTCGGACCAACCGGCAGAAATTCTTTTCCAAACTTCTCGGTAATATACTCTCTGATCTGCCCAATCGCCAACTCAGAAAGGTTGAGAGAGTCCGTGCGATGATAAGAAATAAGCCCACGCTCATATAAATCCTGAGCTACTTTCATTGTTTTTTTGGAAGTAAACTTTAGTTTATTCGCCGCCGCCTGCTGTAAAGTAGAAGTTGTGAACGGAGGGTAGGGGCTCTTCTTCACTTCTCTTTTACCCACACGACTAACTTCATACGAGGCGTTCTTTAGATCTCCAACTACTTTTAACGCTTTTTCTTGTCCGCTTAATTTGATATTTTCATTTTTGTACTTAACTAATTCCGCTTTAAAAATACCCTCCTCACCTTTAGGCTGTTTCCTTAACAACGCCTCAACACTCCAATATTCCTCCGGCTGAAAAGCGTCTCGCTCTCTTTCCCTATCCACAATCAAACGTAAAGCAACTGATTGAACCCTTCCAGCCGAAAGTCCTTTTCTAACCTTATTCCATAAAAGTGGAGAGAGCTTGTATCCTACTAAGCGATCTAAAGCCCTCCTTGCTTGCTGGGCATCAACTAGTCTTAAATTTATCATCCCTGGATGATCTAAAGCGTCTTTAACTGCTTTTTCCGTTATCTCGTGAAAAGTCACCCTCTTAATGGGGACTTTACTCTTTTCCTCTACCAATTGCGCAATATGCCAAGAAATTGACTCACCCTCTCGGTCAGGGTCCGTCGCTAAAAATATTTCTTTCGCTTTTCCTGATGCATTTATTATTTCTTTTGTATGCTCTCTTTTATCTTTTGGCACTAAGTATTGAAGTTTGAAATCGCTCTCTACGTCTATACCTAACTTTGATTTAGGCAAATCTCTAACGTGTCCATAAGAGGCAATAACCTGATAAGAACCACCTAAAAACTTAGAAAGAGTGGTCGCTTTAGTGGGAGATTCGACCACAATCAAATTTTTCTTTTGCATAAAAACCTCACGAGATTATCTATTAATCACAAACATCATGTTACCTAAGTTTTTCACCTTACCTTTTATTTCCATCAAAGTCAAGGTCGAATTCACAACATCCGTAGGTAATTTTGTCTCTTTAATCACCTGGTCTATCGTCTTAGCCCCGGAGGAAAGAATCTTTAAAATCGAGTCTTCCTCTGCGTTTTCTGGAAGAATAGAATCAGATTTGGAGTCTTTTACCGTTATATTCATTTCATCTATTATATCTTCTACACTAGTAACCAACTTCGCTCCGGCTTTAATCAAATCCGCTGGTCCTTTGGAAAGTTTGCTAAAGATAGGGCCTGGAACAGCGAAAACTTCCCGATTTTGATCAAGAGCTAAATTGGCTGTAATCAAAGAGCCGCTATCTTCCCCAGCTTCTGTTACCACCACCCCTCTTGATAAACCCGAAATGATCCTATTTCTCGCTGGAAAATTGCCAGCTAGTGGTTCAAAATTCGGAGGGAACTCTGATAGCAACACGCCGCCTCTAGCTATCTCTTCCGCTAGGGAATGGTTTTCTGGGGGATATATCCTGTTTAAACCACTGCCAAGGACGGCCAAGGTTCTTCCTCCACATTCGAGAGCTGTCTGGTGGGCTAACGAATCTACACCTCTTGCCAAGCCAGAAACTATAGTAAATCCATATCCCACTAACTCTTTTACTAAATATCTGGTTACCTCTTTCCCATACACCGTGGCTTTCCTTGTGCCAACAACGGCTATTGCCAGATCATCTTCCGGTTTAATCTCACCTTTCAAAAAAATTACAGGTGGAGGATCATAGATTTCCAGTAGTAAGCGGGGATAATCTTTATCCACGACTGTTATCACTTTAATACCCTGACTGATAATGCCTTCCAAATATCTATCTGGTTCAATACTATTTCTATAGCGATCAAAGACCCAAGAAGCTTTTTCCCCAATCACTTTTGCCACATCCTCAATTCTAGCTTTCCAAACTAACTCCGGCGACTTGAAATAATCAATCAGTTCCTTAAAGCGAACTGGCCCAATTTGAGGCGCCCCGCTGAGGGCCACCCAAAAAGCAAGACTGTTAAAATTATTTGACATTGAAATAATACTCCAAGATTTTTCTCGCTACAGGCGCGGCTACGCTTGAGCCTTCCCCACCGTTCTCAATAAAAACTGTAACCACAATTTCAGGCTCTTCATAGGGAGCAAAAACCGTAAACCACGCGTGAGGATCACTGCTCTCTCCTGTTTCCGCCGTTCCCGTCTTTCCGGCCACAGGAACTTTAAAATCAAAAAAGGGCCAAGCTGTTCCTCCAGAGACAACCGCTTCCCTCAACCCTTCCTTTAGAGTAGTCAAAGAATTGACGCTAACAAAATTCTCTCTGATTACTTCTGACCTAATTTTTTTAATCAAAGTCGGCTTTATAAGCTTGCCGCCATTAGCAACCACGCCCATCATTGCATTAACCTGCAGTGGAGTCGCCGTTAGGTCACCTTGTCCAATTGACATGTTAATAGTGTTTCCCGGATACCACGGCTCCTTCAGTGTTTTTAACTTCCACTCCTCGTTGGGCACTAACCCTGAAGATTCCCCCAGCAAATCAACCCCCAGCTTCTCACCAAAACCAAAGAGACGAGCGAAATTTTCCAATGCCTTCTCCCCTATCCTTTCTCCAAGATGATAAAAAAAAGTATCGTTTGAACGAGCGAGAGCCCTTACCACATCAATAAAGCCCTCCTTTTTCCCGTATTGAGTGTAGTACCAGTTTGTAAACCGATACTCTCCTAAAAAGAATTCGCCGGTATCTTCTATCTTTGTCTCTTTAGATATTTTACCATTTTCTAATCCAGCCGCCGCCGTAACAACCTTAAAAGTGGAGCCAGGAGGATACGCGGCAGATACGGCTCTGTTTAGCATCGGTTTGTTTTTGTCATTCATTAATAAGTCATAGTCATCCCAGGAAATACCTTTTGCGAAGAGGTTATTATCATAACTAGGTAAACTTATCATGCCTAATATCTCGCCAGTTTTAGGATTCTGAGCTACAACCACTCCCGCGCTAGACTTTACCTCTAACAGCTTATCCCGAAGAGCTTTTTCCATTTCCTTCTGCAGATCCAAATCTAAACTAAGTATCAGGTCCTCACCCGGAATTGGAGACACACTGGCTAAGACACCCGTTTTTTTCCCGTTTGCATCCACTTTAATTATTTCCTGGCCAGAAACTCCTCTAAGTATTTGCTCAAATGTCTTTTCAATTCCACTTACCCCCACCTTATCACCCGGACGGTAATTAAAATGTTTGCTATTTGATAATTCCTCCTTGGAAATTTCACCAGTAAAACCAATAACGTGGGAAAGCAAGCTACCAAAGTTGTATTGGCGAACAGGATCCACTTCTAAAGATACTCCCTTTAGCTCTCCTTCCATAGCTTCTATCTTTAACGCCACATCCCTGTTCACGCCGTCTTTAATAGTAAAGACTTCGTTACCAACGCTTTCAACCTTTTCTTTGACTTCCTCCTCACTTAATTCGAGTAATAAAGAAAGTTTGTTTGACAACGAAATTTTTTCTTCCATTGTTAGTGCAGAGCCGTCTAGGACAACGCGAAAAGCAGGAATATTACTGGCAAGCACATTGCCGTTACGATCGTAAACAACACCCCGAGGGGCATGGATTACCCGTGTTAGGGAGCGATTACCTTCCGAGGCACTAAGAAAGTTATGACCTTCAATAACTTGAAGCTGAACTAACCTGCTTGTTAAGAAAAAAATCGCGGTGAAGGTAAACAGATATAAAGGTAGAATTCGCCAAACAGAGACTTTAAATTCCGGTTTAGAACCCCTAAGGTTACCCACAATAAAAACTTCTTGCCAAGAAGTAGAAAACCGATCTTTCTCAGAGAAAAAACGGCGTCTAGACCGGTCAAATCGAACAACCATGTCAAAAAAAGCCTTGCCTAAAAAGGCTGGTTTTCTTCTAGCGTCTTTTCTAAAAATCCCCAGGTTTTTTTTCTCCATATTATCGCCAAGCCATCAAAATCGTTAATTCTATCACCTTACTAGAAATAAACAAGCAAGCGATTAACAAAATTAAAATAAAGGCTCTTCTCTTATTTAACCCAGTTTTGTTAAAAAAATAAAACACACTAAAGGCCACTAAATAACCCAGCAAGGATGTCCCTAGGGGAAAATTAGTTAACAAATCCGTTATAAGACTTCCCACCACACCGAAATACACAGCGTCTTTAACTTGGCTTAGACTAAACCAGTATAATGAAATAATCACTATTAAATTAAGCGGAGCAATTGAAAGCTGTATCAGAGTAACGACAAACGCTGTGGTAAAAATCAACAAGTATTTCATTTGAAAATAAAAACGTGGCTAAGGCGACTATAATTAACCAAGGGTCTGACTACGGCTTCTTGAAAAATAGCCTTATCATCTTTCTTAACTTTCTCCACGGTTCCAACAACCAAACCACGAGGATAACCACCCTCACCAGAAGTGATTACACTATCGCCTTCGGTTAAAGGTTCTTCCGGAAGAACCTTAGATAAAGACATCTCAGCTTGAAAACGCCCAGTTAGAATTCCTCTAGCCTTTTGAACAGTAGTCACAGGAACTTTAGAATTTGGATCGATTAATAGCTCTATACTAGCCGATCTCGGTGAGGTACTAATTACCTTCCCTATCAAAATATCTCTTAATATCACAAAAGAGTCTCTTCTCACCCCTTCGTTTTCCCCCTTATCTACCAATAAATACCTCTCTTGTCCTATGGGGCCAAAACCAATTACAGACGCCAGAATCATCTCCTTACTCGCGTTTTCTAGATTACCTATCCCTAATTGTTCTTTCAAAACTTTGTTTTCTTCAGTCAGCAACTTCAACCGAGTAACTTCTGATACCAAATCCACATTCTCTTTCTTTAATTTAGAATTTTCCTCATGTAAGTTAACCGCGTCAAAAACAACTCCAAGCTTTGATGTTACCCCTTGGCTAAAACTGTAAAAACCATACTGCACTGGAACTAATACCGCTTGTAGAGGGTTCTTAATAAAACCTAAACCGTTCTGCCGGTCAAGAAAAACTAGCAGAAGGACAAACAAAAAACCGACAACAAAATAGAACCTCCTCACCGTGCCCCTCCGCAAATCTTGATTCTTCTCAACAGAGATGCATTCTCCAAAACCTTACCCGCACCTCTCACAACGCAAGTTAAAGCATCCTCCGCCACTATCACAGGCATCTTGGTTTCTTTAGCCGTTAACTCTGCTACCCCTGGTAAAAGAGACCCACCGCCGGCCAAAGTAATCCCATTTTCCATAATATCCGAAACCAACTCGGGAGGAGTCTCTTCCAGAGTATCTTTTATTGCTTCGATAACTACTCTCACTGTGTTAGACAAAGCCTCTCTTATTTCACCACTCGTCACTACAACGCTTGAAGGCAAACCAGAAGCCAAGTCTCGGCCTCGAATAGCAATTTTACTTTCTTTATCCACTGGATAGGCAGAACCAATGCTTATTTTTATTTCTTCCGCTGTCCTCTCCCCCAGCAAAAGATTGTACCTGCTTCTCGCATAATTAATAATGTCTTGATCCATTTCATCTCCCGCAACCCTAACCGAACGATTAATAACTATTCCCCCTAATGAGATTACGGCAATCTCTGTCGTCCCCCCACCAATATCGACAATCATACTTCCTTTAGCCTCTTCAGTTGGAAGTCCGGCGCCAATGGCCGCGGCCATTGGCTCCTCAACTAAATACGCCTCTCGAGCCCCCGCTCTTATGGTGGCATCTTGTACTGCCCTTCTTTCAACTTCGGTTACTCCTGAGGGAATCCCAACCACTACTCTTGGACGAGGAATTTTAGGAATAATTGAACGGCTCTCGTGGATTTTACTAACAAAATATTTAAGTAAAGATTCTGTTGCGTCAAAATCAGAAATTACCCCGTCTCTTAAAGGCCTTATCACGCTAATCATGCTCGGTGTTTTCCCAATCATCCTTTTAGCCTCAGCACCCACCGCTAAAACCTGTCTCGTTTTTTTGTGTTGGGCAATTATCGTCGGTTCGCGTATTAGAATCCCCTTCCCTTTGACTAAAACTAAAGTATTCGCTGTTCCGAGATCAATCCCAACATCGTGAGACAAAGAAGATAAGAAACTATTAATAAAAAACATAAACCACCTTCTACGCTAAAAGTTTAACATTACCAATCTTCTTTCCGCAAGCACGGCTTTTGTGTTAAGATAAGTATTAATGACAAGTTTAGTTTTTTTGTGTAACAAAATTATTGAATACAGTTTCTACGCCCTTTTCTTCCTCGTTCCTTTAATTTTTTCTCATCTAACCTATGAATTATTTGAATTCAATAAGATGCTTCTTGTCTACTTCATTTCTATCATCATAGCCGGCGCGTGGTTAATTAAGTCACTCGAAACGGAAACATTTTATTTAAAAAGAACTTTTCTAGATATTCCAATTCTTTTGTTTCTAATAGCTAACATTCTTTCTACTATATTTTCGATTGACCCTTACACCAGCCTTTGGGGTTACTACACTCGGTTCAACGGAGGTCTAATTTCAACAATTTTCTATATTTTCCTCTATTACGCCTTTGTAAGTAACATTAAACCTAGTAAAGTATTAAAGATGATCTATGTTTCCGTGATCTCAGCGGCTGTAGTGTCGTTTTGGGGAGCACTAGCCTTTTTTGGGCGCGACCCGTCTTGTCTGTTAATTAACGGCGATTTTGGAACAAGTTGCTGGAATAAGCTTTTCAATCCCACGGTAAGAGCCTTTTCAACTATTGGACAATTCAATTGGTTAGCCGCATTTATCGCAATGATTCTACCTATTAGCGTATCTTTGATGATAATTTCTCAACCATTTTACAAAAAGATCCGTTATCTATCAGTTAGTTCTCTTATGTACCTTACCTTCACCCTGGCATACTCGAGAGGAGCAACGATCGGCCTAGCGGCAGGATTGCTTGTCTTTTTCTTACTTGCCGGCCTAGATAAAGTAAGAAAATATTGGAAAGGATTAATTGCTTCAGGAACAGTTGGATCAGCAGCAAGTTATTTTATCTTTACCTCTGTTTTCCTTAAGAACTCTTTTGATTGGGTATGGTTATCTGCTTTACTGATTATTGGGGCAGTGGGTGGTTTGTTTATCTTTGTTTTCTTCAACGCTTTATCCGTCCTAAAAGGAAATCGAAAGTGGCTTATCGTTTTGGCAATCGCCTTCCTTATCATCAATGTCCTTGCCAGCAACGCCTTCTCTCATAGACCCGTAAAAGTCAGTAATGTGACAACCGAAAGTGTTGGAACTGGTGGGGAGACAGACTCTGGACAAAATAGATTGGTTGTTTGGAAAGGAGCCTTAGACATTGCTAAAAACTTCCCTATCCTGGGCTCAGGGGTAGAGACTTTCGCCTACTCTTATTACCAATTTAGACCAGAAGAACATAACTTAGCTGGATCAGAATGGGATGTTTTATTTAATAAAGCCCACAACGAATACTTGAACTACCTTTCCACAACGGGGATCGTTGGGGTAATTACGTATTTAGCCCTTATAATAATGTTTTATATCGCCACAATAAAACTATTCCTTAAAGAAAGTTCTGGAAGTAACAAGTTGATAATCGCAGCTTTTTTATCGGGCTATACTAGCTACTTAGTTCAGAACACATTTAGCTTCTCTGTTGTACCAATCGCTTTGTTGTTTTATCTTTTTCCTGCCTTAATCATTAACCTGAGTGGAAATAAAAAAGACCAGAATAACCCACAACTTCAAATAAACATTAAACTTTTACCGGGTTCAATCCGCGCTCTTTATAGAAGAAGGGTGTTTCAGGTTACTATAGCTGTTATTATTGTGTACGCCCTCCTTAAGATTGTTAACATTTGGCAAGCAGACGTTTCTTATGCAAAAGGTGTTCGACAGGGAGATTACCTCTCATTAGAAAGAGCGGTAAATTTAAACCCAGCAGAGCCAACTTATCGAATCGGATTAAGTTATCTACTGGCAGTAATGGCCAACAAAGAAGAAGACCCCCAGAAAAAGAAAGAGTTAGTTTTACGGACTGTAAATGAGGGAGAAAACGCCGTAAAAGCCAGCCCTCATAACGTAAGTCTCTGGAGAAATTTGGTAAGAACTTATTACGAGCTCTCCCAAATCGACAGCAGCTTTCTAAATAACGCTCTTGAAGCAGCGCTAAAAGCCGTCTCCCTGGCCCCAACTGATGCCAGAACACACCTCACCTTAGGCTTAGCTTATAAAGAAGCGAATTTATTAAACGAAGCTG
Source organism: Candidatus Woesebacteria bacterium (assembly GCA_020060105.1). Taxonomy (GTDB): domain Bacteria; phylum Patescibacteriota; class Microgenomatia; order Woykebacterales; family 2-01-FULL-43-14; genus JAGVAV01. The sequence continues at coordinate 24,717 of JAGVAV010000002.1, forward strand.
CCCAAACTTTTCAAAAGACTATTGAGCTTAAGGCCGATTTCGCGGAAGCTTATTACCATCTTGCCTTAACCTATCAACAACAAGAAGAAAAAGAAAAGGCAGTTAAGGTTCTGGAAAAATTTCTTAATTTATTCCCAGGTCAAAAAGAAAGCGTAAACAAGTTAATAGAAGAAATAAAAGGATCTAAATAATAAACTATGTATGCGGACGTGGTGGTTGAAAACCAAGGCTCCTTAGATAAACCAACGTTTACTTATCGTGTCGCTAAAAGGCTTGAGAAAACCATTAAAGAAGGCTGCTGTGTAAAAGTTCCTTTTCGAAATAATGTTTTACTCGGTTATGTTACCGAATTATCGAAGATATCTAAAGATCAGGAAATAGCAAAGATTAAGGAATTAATCGACCTGGTATATCCGTTTCCCCTTCTTTACCCATATCAACTAAACTTAGCCAAGTGGATATCCTGGTATTATTTTGTTCCGTTATCCCGCTCGATAAAACTAATGACCCCACCAATGGTAAAAAAACAGTTAAACCTCGCGCCTAACCCAAATCCTCAGACGAAACAAACACTCATCCTAAACCCTAATTTGCAAAAAGCAGAAAAAGTATTTTATCAGTTGCCGGAAAAAGAGACGATATTCCTCAAGAAAGAGACCCCAAAATCGGAACTTTTTAGAAATTGGCTAACGATCTATGATGGAAAAGCTCGTTACATCGTCGGAGTTAGGTCTGCTGTGTTTGCCCCATTAATAAATTGCCGTAAAATTATCGTTCTTGATGAAGAAAGTTCAAGCTATAAAGATGAAAGAAAACCCAATTATCACTCAAAACTAATCGCTGCTAAAATTTCCGAGTTGACTGGGGCTTCTCTCGAACTAAGGAGTCAGGCTCCGGAAATAGAAACTTTCTATTTTTCTACAAATAAAATAAACTCCGCCAACCCTCTTTCGTATGTACCTTACAGCTTAAAAATGAAAAATAGCGACCCTCCCAAAACAATTAAAGTAGTGGATTTAAAGTTTACTCCACTCAAGAAAGGCCTTTCGGAAAGTCTAACCCAAGCCGTAAAGATTACCGTACAATCTAGCGGGAAAGTTTTGTTGTTTTTAAATAAAACCAATTCCGGCGGTAATCTGAACTGCGAAAATTGTGGTTACAAGGAATATGTTCAAGCTAAACCAGCGGTTTGCCCTAGATGTACAAGCTTAAAGATTCAGTTTAGAAGTTTAAACGTAAAAACCCTACTAGCAGAAACCGAAAGATTGTTTCCTCAAGCGCAAGAATCAATTTTAGTCGCGTCTCAAGCCGTCCTACACTCTAATTTGCAAAATAGCTTTGATTTAGTTGGCGTTATTTCGGCAGATACCCTTCTTAATCTACCAGGCTATAAATCGAGTGAAAGAACCTTTCAAATTCTTCGTCAAGTAGAAGCTTTGTGCAAACCTAACGGCACCATCTTAATTCAAACCTACAACCCAAATAGCAACTCAATAAAAAGTTTTGTCAATAATAATTACGATCAGTTTTATAGAAAAGAGTTAGAAGAAAGAAAAATTCTAAATTATCCTCCCTTCACAGAATTATTGAAATTAAGCCCAGGAATAAACAACATAAAGAAGTTAGAAACAGACCTGAAAGAATTTGAAAAAATTGCCAATCTTAACCAAACACAACTATTAAAAATAAATCAGGAAAGCGTTGTTTCAACAAAACCCCAAGTTCTAAAGCCGCAGTTGATACTAAAGGGCCCGCACCTACATAATTTCTTTCAATCTCAAGTCAAAAACTGGCGTTTTGAGGTTGATCCAGACATCGTTTAGTTTTTGCTTCCAAAAACTAGCAAAATCAAACGTTAAGTGATAGAATGTGTTCCAATATGATTTTACCAATCATCACGTATCCAAAACCCGTGCTTAAACAAAAAGCGACACCTATAAGTAAGGTGGACAAAAACGTGAAAGAAACGGTCAAAAATATGATTGAGACTCTCAAAAGCCGCGAAACTCCTGAGGTTTCAGGAGCAGGATTGGCGGCCCCTCAAGTGGGAGTCTCTAAAAGAGTTTTCATAGTTAAGATTAACAAAGATTTTATCCCATTTATAAACCCCGAAGTGAAAGCAATCGGAGGAGAAACCTCAGATTCCTTTGAGGGTTGTTTTTCTGTTCCCGGTTATTTTGGTACGGTAAAAAGGTTCTCTCAGGTAGAAGTCAAATCTTTAACCTTAGGGGGGAAGACGGCTTATAGAAGATACAGTAACTTTTACGCTCACGTGATTCAACATGAGATGGACCACATCAATGGCGTACTTTTTATTGACAGGCTCAAAGAACAAGGAGGAAAACTTTTTAAGTATCTTGGGAAAGATCCAGAGGGAAAAGACAAATTCTTGGAGACATTTTTAAAATGAAGATCGCCTTTTTCGGAACGGGAAGCTTTGCTTTGCCAATATTAAAGTGCCTGATAAGTAATTTTGAAGTTGTTCAAGTTTTCACCGCTCCCGTTGAGACCGACCCAAAAAAAGATTCGTTGCCTGGGAAAGTTAAAGCAGTAGCCCTAGAACACGACATCCCGTTAATGGAGTTAAAAACACCCCTAGGGACCGAAGTCGTTGCTCAATTAGTCAACCAAGAAGTGGAGCTGACTGTCTTGGCGTCTTTTGGTCTAATCCTACCTAGCCTTATACTAAAAACTCCCGCTTATGGTTCTATTAATGTCCATCCTTCCTTACTCCCTAAATACCGAGGCCCTTCTCCTATTCAGTCTTCAATAATGTCAGGAGACAAAGAAACAGGGGTAACCGTCATTCTTATGGAAGAAAAAGTTGATGCTGGTAAAATAATTGCTCAGATTAAAACCAAAATCTCAGAAAGTGATACTAGCGAATCACTGACTAATAAGTTATCCCAAAACATCTCCAAACACCTTCCAGAAGTCTTATCAGATTGGCTTATTGGTAAAGTTAAACCAAGAAAACAAGATAATCGAAAAGCAACTTACACAAAGAAACTTCTTAAGAAAAGTGGGTTTATCGATTGGCAAAAACCTCCTGACAATCTAAACCGAAGAATTAGAGCTTACTACCCCTGGCCAACCGTCTGGACTCTATATCGAGGAAAGATCTTAAAAATTTTGCCAAATTCAACAGTGCAACTAGAGGGAAAGAGGCCAATTAGCTTAAAATCGTTTTATCAAGGGCACCCTGATTTTAAGCTATCTTGGTAACTCTCAAACACTTAGTACAAAGCCTTAATCGCCGAACACCACCACCTACCAAAACCCTTACTTGATGAAGATTAGGAAAAGACTTTTTATTTGTCCGACGCTTCGAATGACTTACGTTCCGGCCACTCAAAACACCCTTATCGCAAACATCACAACGATACATAATATCTCCTTATATAACAATAACTATCTTTTTGAATCACACCAACATAGTTGACAGTTATTTAATGTGTTATAATATACCAAGATAAGAGGTTAAATGCAAGTATGTTAGTGGATTTCTTTTCTGGTGACATAAATATAATAACTTTGTTGTCTTGGTTCATCGCGTTAGCCATAGCGGTTACCGTTCATGAGTTCAGCCACGCCCTAACAGCAGATAAATTAGGTGACCCAACGGCGCGCTACCAAGGAAGAGTAACCTTAAACCCCCTTGCTCATCTGGACCCTCTTGGAACAGTTATGATCCTCCTTACCAGGTTTGGTTGGGGCAGACCCGTCCCGTTTAATCCGTGGAACCTTAAAAATCCAAAGCAAGATGCGTTGTTAATCTCGTTAGCAGGCCCCGCGGCAAACTTAATCACCGCCTTTATTCTTTCTTTTCTGCTTAAAATGATACTACTCACATCTTTACTTACATTACCGCTGGTAGTAAAAAGCATTTTAGTTAGTGTTGTTACCTTAAGCATCGTTTTAAACGTGTTCTTAGCGGTCTTTAACTTAATACCAGTGGCCCCACTAGACGGATTCAAAGTTGTTGGGGGTCTTTTACCTAGGGAACTTGCTCAAAAATGGGAGGGTTTAGAAAGGTACGGTCTTGTTTTTCTTATTATCTTAATCATCCCTCTAGGAGGGACCTCTCTTGCGGGAACAATTATTTCTCCCGTCTTAAACAACATCCTCCAAATTTTAATTGGGGCTTGAATTTATTTTCGATTTATGTTATAAGTTAATTAGTCTTTTGACTAACCCTACCTTGATCGGAAAGGCGAAAGGAAATTTTCTTCCACTGTTGCTGTTTCCTTGGGCTGATCCGGAGTTCTCTTGTCTTTTGGGATAAGAGACAGGATTCCCACCTATTTTATAGGGAGGAAAGACCAAAGTCCCGACTTGGTGGGGAGGAATAATTTAATCTAATAATCAGTTACTGGATTAATGCTAGCTTAAAAAAGTACCACGGTTGGTTGCCGTGGTATTTCGTTTTAATTTGCAAATTCTGGGCACGGGTTTTTCCTGGATAACCTTGAAATTATATCAATTGAAAGGTATAATTACCTATGCTCAGTGCCGACGTAGCTCAATGGTAGAGCAAGTGTTTTGTAAACACTAGGCTGGGGGTTCGATTCCTCTCGTCGGCTCCAGCCGGGATGGTAGAGTGGACAATTACACCAGTCTGTAAAACTGGCGCCTTTAGGCTTCGGAGGTTCGAATCCTTCTCCCGGCACCAGGCTGAAGTAGCTCAGTTGGAAGAGCACGCCCTTGGTAAGGGCGAGGTCACGGGTTCGATCCCCGTCTTCAGCTCCATAAATTATCTAAAGGAGGACTAGTAATGGCAAAAAAAGGCTCGCGAATTATTATTAAGCTTTCATGCTCACAGTGCAAAGAAATTAACTACACAACTGAAAAGTCTAAGAAAAACGACCCAGAAAAAATAGCCTTAGCAAAGTTCTGCGCCCGTTGTCGAAAAACGACAGAACATAAAGAAATTAAGTAAGGGTTTCTTTAGGCCCGTAGTTAAATGGCATAACAGAGGTCTCCAAAACCTCTATTGGGGGTTCGAATCCCTCCGGGCCTGCCATACTTACTGTTAAACACAAAAGTCTAGTTCGCTAACTAACCTTGCCAGAAACGGCACAAAAGATTAAAATAAACATAAAAGTCCAAATTGTTGACAATGCAAAATAGGTAAAGTAAAATCAGTCAGTAAAATAGAATTCAATGGTCAACGCCCAACGAGTCAAGCTAACTTTACATTCACAACAATATTTGTTATGATGTAAACTTATGGAAATTTTGAGTAGACCAATCAGTTTTCTTGAGGAAGTAAAACAAGAACTAGTAAAAGTAACCTGGCCAAGTAAAAACCAGACCATTAATATGACATTAATTGTTTTGGCAGTTAGTGTTTTGGTCGGAGTTTTTGTGGGTGGCTTAGATTACGTTTTCACTAAGGTGATGGAAGTCGCCCTAAAGAGGTAAACTAATAATGACTAAGCAAAAAGAAACCGCTAAAGAAAATAGGCCAAACGAAAACGCAGAGGAAAAGGCAAGATGGTATGTAGTGCATACTTATTCAGGGCACGAAAATAAGGTAGCAACTACTCTCAAGCAGAGAGTGGAATCCATGGCATTACAGAATAAAATACTAGATATCTTGGTTCCCACACAAGAAAAAATTGAAATTAAGGAAGGTAAGAAACAAACAATAAAGGAAAAAATCTTTCCAGGCTACATATTGGTTAAGTTGGTTTTAGACGACGAGAGTTGGCACACTATCAGATCTACTGCGGGAGTAACTAGTTTTGTAGGAATTGGAAATAAACCGACACCTTTGGCGGAAAAAGAAGTCAATGTGATAATGAAGTTTATGAAAATGGAGGCCCCCAAGTACAAGTCTGCTTTTTCGGTAGGAGAAGCGGTAAAGATTACTGACGGACCGTTCGTTGAAATGCTTGGAACAGTGGACGAAATAAATGAGGAAAAAGGTAAAGTAAAAGTGCTTGTTTCAATTTTCGGTCGGGAAACCCCAGTAGAATTAGATTTCTTACAGGTAAGTAGAATTTAACAGAGGTCTGTAGCGCTCATTTAAGGAATTGATCGGTTCCTTTCCAATAAAAAGCTACACTCAAAAGAAATATGGCAAAAAAAATTAAAACAGTTATTAAATTAAATGTTCCCGCGGGTGAAGCCACCCCAGCTCCTCCTGTTGGCCCTGCTTTGGGACAACATGGACTAAATATCATGGAGTTTGTCAAAACGTATAACGAAAAGACGGCAGATAAAAAAGGAACAATCGTTCCTGTTGTCATTACCGTTTACGAAGACAGAACATTTTCGTTTGTAACAAAAACTCCCCCAGCAGCTACCCTTCTAAAAAAGGCTTTGGGAATTCAAACAGCCTCAGGGACGCCGAATAAAAAAAAGGTTGGTAAGGTTAGCAAGGAACAATTAAAACAAATCGCCGAAGTTAAAATGCAAGATCTAAACGCTAAAGATCCTGAATCCGCGGCCAAAATAATTGCGGGAACGGCTAGAAGTATGGGCATTGAAGTTGAAAAATAACCTTTATTAGAAGGTAGAAGAATATGGGAAAGCCAAAGATTAAAGAAATAAATAACAGCCTAGAAGAAACTAAAGTACAGCCTGAGGTCCTTTCAGAGACAAAGACAATAGATGAGAGGAAAAAGCCTGTCAAAACTAAGCAAGTCGGTAAACGTCTTAAAAGTCTTTATCACAAAATTGACCGCAGAAAAAAGTACAACTTGGCAGAAGCTCTGGGCCTAGTTAAGGAAACCTCTAACCTTAATTTTGATTCTACAGTTGAGGTTCACATAAATTTGGCGACGGGCCCAAACCAAAAAAATCAACCGGTAAGAGGAACCGTAGCGCTACCCCACGGTACTGGGAAAAAGGCGCCAAGAATCCTCGTTTTCGCTAACAATTGCCCAGAAGAACTAAAGAAAGAGAATGTAATAGTTGGGGATGCCAAAGATATTGAAAAGATCCAAAAGGGCTGGCTTGACTTTGATAAAGTAGTCGCCAGTCCGGAAATGATGTCGCTAATCGGAAAAGTCGCAAAGCAGCTGGGACCAAAAGGGCTAATGCCCAACCCCAAGTCAGGAACGGTCACAAGTGATGTGGCCAAAACAGTTAAGGAGATCGTTACCGGCTTAGTGGAATTTAAAAGCGAATCCTCTCCGATCATTCACACTGTAATTGGAAAAGTCTCCATGGAAAATAATATGTTAACAGAAAACTTCATTGCCTTAATGGAATCTGTTAATAAAGCCAAACCAAACACGATAAAAACCGATTTTATTAAATCTGTCTTTCTCTCTGGTACAATGGGACCATCAATAGAGATTGACTTGACAAACAGTGAGTAAACTAGATATAATGACAACTTAATTGAATATAACCAAAGACAGTAGGTGCTTTTGTAATTGCTTAAGCTTAATATTTTCCTACCGAGGTTTTATCCAACGCTTGCAACATGTGAGTACCTCGGGTCTTCCCGAGGTTTTTCATTTAAATGGCCGTCTTAGGAGGTAACAAAACATGCCATCACTCAAAAAAGTCGAAGTCGTTAATAGAATTAAAGAAAAATTGGAGAATTCTAAAGTCGTAATCATGACTGATTATCGTGGTTTAGACGTTAATAAAATTCAGGATCTCAAAAATAAACTAAACGAAACTAAAGCTGATTACCAAGTTACCAAAAATACCTTGTTAGAAAGGGCGCTCCACGACTTAAAAGTAGAAGGACTTCCAGAAGAGGCCTTAAAAGGTCCAACAGCCGTTTTATTTGCCTATGGGGATGAAGCAGCGCCTGTAAAAGTACTAGCCAATTTTGTTAAAAGTACGGATTTACTCAAAATAAAAGCAGGGCTCCTTGGTAAAGAAGTTCTTAGTTCGGATAAAATAAATGTTTTAGCAAAACTTCCAAATAGAGATGTCTTACTCCAACAAGTTGTCGGGGGAATATCCTCGCCTATTTTCGGCTTAATCAACGCGCTCCAGTGGAACCTAAGTAAACTAGTCTTCACACTAAACGCGATTAAACAAAGCAAGAGTTAGCAATAAGTCAGAAAGTTTGAAAGGTGGTGAATTTTATGGCTGAAAAAGTTACTAAAGAACAACTTCTCAAAGCAATAGAAGATATGAGCGTTCTTGAATTATCTGAATTAGTTAAAGCATTGGAAGAAAAATTTGGTGTTTCTGCAGCAGCACCTGTGTCAGTAGTTGCTCCTTCCACCCAAGCTACCCCAGCTGAAACAGCAGAAGCAGCGGAAGAACAAACGACCTTTAATGTTATTTTAGCTAATGCTGGAGCTAACAAAATTTCCGTGATTAAAGCAGTTAGAGAAATTGTCCCAACCTTAGGTCTCAAGGAAGCCAAAGATTTAGTTGACACGGCTCCAAAACCAGTAATCGAGGGGGTTAATAAACAAACTGCTGAAGAGGCGAAAAAGAAACTTGAAGCAGCAGGGGCTTCAGCAGAACTTAAATAGCTTCTAATATCTCAAAATACGTCAATACATAACACGACCGTAATAACAGTATGCGTTTTGACGAACCGCTTAACGAAAACCCCAAGTGGGGTTTTCGTTTTTATTCTTGAACTATTGACAAGTATGATATGTTATGATAGCGTAAATCATATAGAGAGTGACTGCCTGTTTAGGAGGGCTTATGGCAATCGGTGAAGAACTCCCAGAGTTAATGACTGTCAAAGAAGTAGCATCATTTTTAAGAGTTTCCCCTCTCACAATCAAACGTTGGGGTAAACGAGGAAAATTACCAGCCATTAGAATTAATGCAAGAGGTGACAGACGTTACAAGAAAGAAGCGGTACTCTGGCTTCTAGGGGAAATTAAAAAAGAAACGTAACCGGTAAAGGTAAAACACTTCAAAATGTTTTGTTTAAAATTACCCCGATTATATAGTTGCTTAGCCTCAAAAAATCTAGCAGTTGTATCAAATGATTGCTAAAAGTTTCGCTTATTCCCATATTTCCGTAATGGACAGATAGGCCAGTAAATAGCAAATAATTGATTCTGCGCCTTGATTTAAATTTACCCCCTCAGAAGTAAGACCGTCAAAACAGCCCCCTGTCACTTCATCGTGTAAGGGTATTTCTTTTAGGTTATTTCCATGAAACCAAGAAAACCAAAAAATAGCTTTCTCCTTAAAAATTTTATCCTTGGTGATCTTATAGGCAATAGAGCTTGCTAACACTAAATAAGCAGGGTCTATGGCTTGCTGGTCATACAAAGCTCTGCTCTTTCCTTTACAGTACCAGCCATTTTGACCGACTGGAGAAGGCTTTCCGTTCACAGTGCAAACCTCGAATAAAAAGTCCAAACTTTCAGTCGCCACCTTCAAATACTCTTCGTCTTTAGTTGCCAAATAAGAAAGAAGTAGGGCGTAGGGAAAAACCGCGTTTCCGTAAGTAACTCCTTTTTCAAACCAACGCCACTTGCTGAAGCTGTTTTTCTTAAATAAGGATATCAAATCATTACTTAAACTAATCAATGACTTTCTAAACTGTTCATTTTGAGGTTCCTTTTGAGACAAAAAGGCTAATCCTAGTAAGGTATATGCTTTAGCTCTAGGGTATGTTAAATACCTAATGTTTGGTAAAACCTCCGCGGCTAAGTAACTTGACTGGAGAGTGATATCTCTTCTAACCCCGGCAAAGGCCGCAAAACCGAGAGACCAAAAAGCCCTCCCAAAACAGTCCTGAGATCTGGCTTCATCTAAAAAACGATGGTCAAAGCTGAGAAAATTAAAAAAATCGCCTTCCTCGGTCTTGGCGTGAGAAATAAAGGACAGATAAATTAAAGCTAGATCTAAAGTCGTCTGGTTTTTAAACAGTAAATTTAGCCAAACACTCACGACAAATGCGCGAGAATTATCGTCTAAAGTATAACCAAGTTTACGGTCTGGTACCGCGTATTTTGCATGTTGGATTATTCCGGTGGGAGTTGTAAGTCGCTCCAAGTATCGAATATCGGGGGGTAACTTAAAGTTAATGTTTTTGAGATAGTCTTGATATTTAGCTTCCATTTTCTTTTGCTACCAAACAAAACAAATCAAGGTGCTTCAAGGCCACGTTAGACCAAGTCATGTGCCGACCATAACCGTAGGCTTTCCTTTCCATATTTTCTTTAACCGCCAACTCCTCCAAAAGGTTCCTCACAGCCTCTGAAACCGCACCAGAATCCCTAAACGGAACTAAGTAACCTCGTCCGTTAGCCAAAGCCTCTTTAGCGTAAACATAGGGAGTGGAAACGCAAGTTTTCCCTGCCCCTATCGCGTAAGCGAGAGCCCCACTAGTAATTTGTTGAGGATCTAAGTAAGGGGTAATATAAATATCTGTGGCTCTTAAATAAGAAATTAACTCTCCAAGTGGTAGATAACGATTAATAAATCTAACGTTTTCTTCAACCTTCAATTCCTTTACCAATTTTTCCAGGTAAAGCCGATACCTCTCACCTTCACTCTTTTGAACTACAGGATGAGTTTTACCTATAACTAAATACAACACCTTTGGGTGCTTGGCTAGAATTTCTGGCATCGCCTTAATAACGTACTCTACTCCTTTGTTTGAAGATAGTAAATTTATTGTTGCTAAAATTGAATAATCCTGCAGATTAAGTGCTACTTTATGAGGCAACGACGGGCCTAAAGGTATATCCGGGACGCCGTGATAAATAGTCACAATCTTCCTTTTACTTACTCCGTATATTTTATTTAATCTTTCCGCGGCACAGTGAACCATGACAATAATTGCTTTAGACATACGTGCAACCCTCTCCACAACCGCCACCTGTTGAGGATCAGGCTTATCTAAGACAGTATGAAACGTGGTTACAACCGGTCGACGAATTTTTTCCAAAAAAGAAACGATATGTTCACCGTACTGCCCGCCGAATAAACCAAATTCGTGCTGAATGCTAACTAACTCTGCTCCCGACTGATTAATATAGTTAGCGGCATCAGAATAACTCTGATTATCGTTTTGGGCTATTCGAAACTTCACTTCCCAAGGGTAGTCATACTCTGCGTTCAAGTCATTAACAGCCATAATTTCTGCCAAAGCATCTGGGTTCAATTCGTTTATTGCCGTAGTCAAATCCTTTGTATAAGTAGCTATCCCACACTGCCTAGGAATGTAACTTGACACATAAATTACTTTTACCTTGCGTTCTTTCTTGTCAAGCTTTTTTCGATAATATTTAACCATGATATGTATAATACTACTTTGTAGCAAATCTTTCAAGATAAGTCCTGTCTAGTCGTGGGTCCGAAAAAATGTACTAAACCCCCCGTTAAACCTCTTGACAGGGTCAAAAATTTATGAGATTATAAATAGGTAAGGTATTGGCTGAAAGGTCGATAGCTTGAGGAACCCAACGGGGAGTACGTTAACAATTTGCCCCACTCTCCAAGTCCATAAACCTCTACTTGCTAGAGTTAGTTGGGCTTCCTTTAAGAAACTTTGAAATAAAAACAACCGTAACATATTTGAACCCCTAGTCCGAGGACTAGGGGTTCTTTAATTATCGAGACTAAGACAAGGTTACTTTGTGTTGATTGTCTGCGTGTCAGCAGTCTTTTATCTTTTCGCGTAAACCTTCTCAAAAACACTTAGCGTTTCTGCCGCACACTTATCCCAAGAGAATGTTTTCACTCGTTTAAGTCCCTTTGACCTCAAAACGTTTCTCAGGTTATTGTCCGTTACAACTCGATAAAGAGCGGCGGCAATATCGTCAACGTCGTAGGGGTTCACTAAAATCACCGCCTCCCCTCCAACTTCCGGGAGGCTGGAAACATTCGAAGTAACCACAGGACACTCACACGCCATCGCTTCCAACACAGGCAACCCGAAACCCTCAAATAAGCTAGGTAGAACAAGCGCTTCTGCTGATGAATATAGTATTGGTAGATCTTCGTCCGTCACGTAATTAACAAACTTAACCTTATCCGCCAAGTTGAGCTTCTCAGGAAGTTTATATATCTCCTCGTTTAACCACCCTGACTTACCAACTAGTACCAAATCAATACCAGCTTTCTTTCCCGCCAACAAAGAGTAAGCCTTAATTAAACGTACTAAATTTTTCCGCGGTTGGATTGTTCCCACAAAAAGGAGGTACTTCTCACCTAATCCGTACTTTAACTTAACCTCCTTTTTCTTACCTGGATCTTTAACCGGTTTAAACAAGCTATCATCAAAACCCTCGTGTATCACCGTCACCCTCTCCGGATCGATAGAAAACCGACTCAGTAAATTCTTCTTTGTGAACTCTGAAACAGCAATTATATGCGTAGCAAAACGAGTCGCGTAACCAGTCGACCAGTTTAAATAAAATTTACTGGTAAAATTACGCCTATCCTCGTTACCTAAATCATGAATAGTAACAATCGTCTTTAACGCGGGCTTACGAATCACTGGTAACGCATGTGCGGGGACAAATAGAACGTCTGGAGGATAAACTAAACATTCCGCCGCCAACCCTAATTGTGTCCATAATCTTGGCAACTTAATTAATCGAGTGCTAACATTGCTCAGCTTGTTAGAAACTTCACTCACAACCTGTAACTTCTCTAGGAAGGGGTCGTCACAATAAGGGCTTAAATAGAGAATGAAATGATTCCTTTTGTCTATCTTAATCAAAGACTTGACTAAATTGTAACTGTAGTTTTCTGTACCCGTCCGTTCTCGAGTAAACGCACGGCTTGCATCAATCCCAACACGCATATAAGCATAGATTAACTATTTCTTACTAATACTTCTTTTATACAAACTGATATTTTCTAGAGCAACCCCTGTACCATAAACGACGCACAAAAGCGGGTTCTCAGCGACATAACAAGATACACCGGTAACATTAGTAAATAATTTATCCAAATTTCTCAACAGCGAAGTTCCTCCGCTCATCACAATACCTTTATCAATTATGTCTGAGGCTAACTCTGGAGGAGTTTGTTCTAATACTCCCCTCACGGCATCAACAATAGCGTTCAAGGGGGTACTAATTGCCTGAGTTACTTCTGTTGAGGATAACTCAATCACTCGAGGTAAGCCGGCGATACTGTCTCTCCCGCGAACATCCATTTTTACTTCTTCTGGTAGCAGCACGGCACTGCCAATGTTAATTTTGATTTCTTCGGCCATTCTTTCCCCAATGATTAAGTTATACTTTCTCCTGACGTAAGCCGTAATGGCCTCATCAATTTTATTACCGCCAACGCGAACTGAATTATGAACCACTACCCCACCTAAAGAAATGACAGCCGTTTCCGTAGAACCACCACCGATATCAACAATCATGTTACCTGAAGGAGCGGCGATAGGAATCCCCGCCCCGATCGCTGCTGCTAAAGGTTCGTCTATTAGGTAAGCCGTTTTGGCTCCTGCCGAAAGAGTGGCGTCAAGAACAGCTCGGCGCTCCACTGAAGTAACACCAGCGGGCACGCAAATCATCACCTCAGGTTTAAACAGTCGTGAATGGCCACACACTTTATCAATAAAATAATGCAGCATCGCTTCCGTCACGACGTAGTCCGCAATCACTCCGTCCCTCATAGGACGAGATGCAGTTATCCCTTCGGGAGTCCTCCCTAACATTTCCTTCGCTTCATTGCCAACTGCCATCACCTTTCCATCCTCAGTATTTATTGCCACAACAGTCGGCTCATTAAGCACAACACCTTTGTTTTCTAGAAAAACAAGCGAATTAGCTGTTCCTAAATCAATGCCCAAACGTTTACCAAACATAACTTAATTATAACAATCATTAAAACACTCGTAAATTGTTTTTTCACTAAAAACATCAGTAAGAATCAAAGTTTCACAAACCCAACCACCAGTGTCGCTTGCTTAAAACTGAAATTTCTGATAAAATGGCTAACTATATGGACCAAAAGTTCCTCTTTTTCGTAATCGTATTTTCAATTATCAGCATCACTGCAACAATCCTAATATTTTTCGCCAAAGGCTATAAAATTGATTTAGTCAATAAGACTTTAGAACAAACGGGAATGATTGCCGTCATCTCAAATCCTCAGGGAGCCTCAATATACTTAAACAACCATCTTATCAGTGCCACAAACTACACAATTTCTAACCTTAGTCCGGGTGAATACGTAGTGAAAGTTGTGAAAGAAGGCTATGCAAGTTGGGAAAAAAGAGTTGAAGTAAAACCGCAAGTGGTGACCCCTTTAGAAATCACTCTCTTCCCTGCAGTTCCTGAATTAAGACCCCTAACTTACACTGGAGTAGGTGACCCAAAGATTTCCTTTGATGGAACTAAAGTTGCCTACAAAGTCAAAAACGGGGAAAAGTCTGGGCTCTGGGTACTCGATCTGGCGGATAAACCATTGATTTTTTCTCGTGATCCTAAGCAAATTGCTAGGGATACTAAGACTCTAGCTTTTTCGGAAAGTACTTTTGAATGGGCGCCTGATAACAAAACGATTCTTTCTACTCTACAAGAAGAAGGGAAAAAAGAGGAAGCGTTTACTCGAAACTACTTACTTAATATTGATCAATTAAATAACGACCGACTCTATGATGTAACGCCAACAATCGAGAGCACGAAAAGGAATTGGGAAGAAGATAGAGAATTAAAAAACAAAGATCGATTAAGCCGCGTTAACGAAGAGGGAATCAGTCTAGCAGAAGGTTGCGACATAAAATGGTCCCCAGACGAAACTAAATTTATTGCTGTAAATGAGGAAAAGAGAACTATATTTGACACTAAAAATAATAAGTCTTATTCTTTACCTGCAGCTAATAACTACACCTGGTTTCCGGATAGTAAGCATATTATCCTAGTTAAACAAGATGTTATTAGCATTATCGAATCAGACGGAACCAATGAAATGGTAATATACAACGGCAATTTCGACCAACAAGTCGTTTTTCCCTGGCCAAATGGGAGTAAGCTAATTATTGCGGCCAACTTTAATACTACGGCAAGCCTAAACCTCTACACAATCAACCTAAAACCTTAATTAGCCAGTTTAGCTGTTACTATCAACCTCCTAAAATTAGTTCCAGGCGGGTCACAAGTCTGCAAGGTTAATATTGGCTCCGAAGAAGGTTCTGTTAGGTACTTCGTATCCGTAGCTTCAACTATCTTTTTCTCGGTAACAAGATAATCATACCGCTGCCCTTGGTAAAAGGTCACTACTCGGTCCCCCTTTTCCAATTTGTTAAGTAACGTAAACAAAGTCGCATAAGGGCCCATTTGCCAAAAATTTAGGGTGGAGTGCGCAAAAATAAAAACATTATTATTTTGATTTTCTTTAGAACCTGGAAGGGCTGTGCCTTTAGCGTGAGCGGCCCCACTTCTTAGCGCTTGCATGTACTCAGTGTAGTTAGCACTGTCCACATTCTTCACCACCGGAGCGTTAACGTTAATCTTCTCAACGACCAAACCAAAATCTCTAGAAACAGGAACTATTGAAATAGGCCTCGGTTGAGAAAGTAAGTTCCCAAAACCTCTACCCACATTTGTTTCATCTCCACTCTCTTCAGAAATAACATACTGCTGGCCTCTTAACTTATCCCAGTAGAAACGAAACTCCATTCCCACCAACGGCCAAAAGGTAAGAAAAGTAAATATAATCCCAAGCATTATTAAAGTATTTGCAATAGTTCTAACTAATACAAAGGTTATGTAGCGTCTTCTCGCCATAAAGCCTCCGTGGCGCCCCTGGAGGGAATCGAACCCCCGACAAACATCCCTTAGGACGGGACTGCTCTAATCCGCTGAGCTACAGGGGCGAACATAGTAAGTTTTTCGACAAGACCTGTTCACAAAAGCGATTAAGGATTATACTAAAATTTAGTTAAAATTGCAAAGGACAGCTTTAAATGCTAAAATTAACTTTTATTGACTATGGTAACTTGTAATCCGGGGACTAGCTCAGGGGTAGAGCGCTCGGTTCGGGACCGAGAGGCCCGCGGTTCAAATCCGCGGTCCCCGACCAAGAAGTTATTCGAACATAACGCCTTCTTCGGCCCTAGTATAAGAATGTATCTCTTCTTTCTTAAACCAGTGGTTAATTTCCCTTTCCGCTTCTGAAACATCCCCCGAAGCATGGATAAGGTTTTTCACCGCTCTTTTTCGAGAATTGGCTAAAGCCGGCGAGTCCAAACTAAAGTCACCTCTGATCGTCCCTGGCGCAGCAAAGGTAGGAATAGTATTACCCGTTAGCATTCTCACGTTATCAATCGCATGATTTCCCTCAAGAACAATTGCCAACACCGGACCGGAGGAAATAAAGTCTGCGTTCCACTGTCTTATCATTTTCCCTATCTCCAGGGGATCTTTAGTTCCAACGTATTTTATCGGATCCAAACCATATTCTGCATAAGTCTTTAAACTTTTCTCCCCCATCATCCGCATGTGCTCGTCGGTGGTTGGGTAATGCTTCATAGCGTGATCTCGGTCAGACCAAACCATTTTCATGCCGACTATTTTTAAGCCAGCACGTTCGTAGCGGTGTAAAATCTCTCCGATAAGACCCCTTTTAATCCCGTCGGGCTTAATTAGAACTAATGTTCTTTCAACCATTCTTTCTCCTTTAAAATTTCAACAATCTTAAATAGCTATCTTCGTTTTTATAAGGCCCAATGATTGCCAGATTTAACATCTCCTGTTTAAAGATGTCCTTTCCTACTTTCAAAACGTCGCTAGCCGTAACCTTATTAATACCTGTGATTATTTCCTCTGGGGTTCTGACTTTTTTTTCTAAAAGCTCGTGTAAGGAGTAAATTAAAGAAACTTCCTTTGAATCCTCCAATTCTAAAATCAGTTTCCCTTTTAGGTTCTCCTTTGCTTTACTTAATTCTAACTCAGGAACAGCCTCGCTGGCAATCCTTACAAACTCTGCAATAATTAACTTAATTGCTTCTTCCACCTTGCTTAATTCCACACCTGCTTGAACCATCAAATTACCTGTATCTAAATACTCATCGACACTTGAACGAACATAGTAAGCCAGCCCGCGTCTTTCTCTTAAGGAAATAAATAGTCGGGAACTCATTACCCCTCCTAAAATGTTATTAAGCACCATTAAAGAGTAATGATTTGGGTGATCTATCGGATATGCGGGCACTCCCAAAGCCAAATGGGCTTGTTCCGTTTCTTTAAAGTGTACCTTTATCCTTGGTTGGGATTGACTTAAACTCACTTTTTCAAACATTGGAACGTCGCCGCGATCTAAAGAACCAAAGTGTCCGTCTATCAAAAGTTTAATTTCCTCTTCCTTAATGTCTCCCGCCACACCGACAACAATGTTATTAGGCACATAAAAGGATTTAAAATAATTAATAAAGCTGCCTCTATCAATACCGCGAACAGAGCCTTCATTTCCCGCAATATCCCAACCCAAAGGATTGCCATCATAAAGTAGAGATTCAAAAATCGTCCCAACGTAACGCATAGGAGTATCCTTATACATTCTAATTTCTTCTAGAATCACTCCTCTTTCTCGATTTATTTCTTCGGTGTCAAATTTTGAATTCAAAACCATATCTGATAATACTTCAAGCGCTAACGGAAGGTGGTTGCTAGCCACTTTTATGTAAAAACCGGTATACTCTTTCGAAGTAAACGCGTTAAAGTCTCCTCCGATGCCGTCCACCGTACTTGAAATATCGAAAGTCGTTGGCCTTTTAGTCGTCCCCTTAAAAAACATATGTTCCGCAAAATGGGAAATACCGCTAGTTTCCTTACTCTCATACCTCGAACCCGCCCCTGCTAAAATCAGAATATTTGCGGACTTTACCTCCGGCATAGGGAACGTAATAACCCTAAGACCATTAACCAAAATGTCTTTTTGATGCATAAATTTTATTCCTCTATTACAATTTCCTCAACCTTGTAATCCCCACCTTTATAAACAGTAACTAAGTTAAAACGAGGGACCTGGAGATTACGACTGCTAGTAACGGCCCCGACTATATACATCTTAACACCACTCACAGGCTCCGTAAAGTTAGAAGAAAAATGGTGATCGCCTGCAAAAACCCCTTTAACCTTATATTTACTAAATAATTCCAACACTAGATCCACTTCTTTCTTCACTTCTGAATTCATTCCCCCCTTTTCCCAAATAGTTCTATTATTAGTTGGATGATAAAGAGGTAGGTGCATAAAGGCAAATATCATTTTTCCTTCGTTTCCAATCAAATCTTTTCTTAACCAATTTAGTTGAGCTTCTCCAAGACCTAGTTTAGTATCAGACGTGTTTAATAGAACGACATGAACCCCACGCTCATCGAACGATCCGTAAGGCGCGCCAAAAATCTTTTCAAAATTGGCTACTCCACTCGAGGCCCATAAGTCGTGATCTCCAGGCACAGTTTGATATACAACACCACTTTTATCGATAATTTCCTTTGATTCCTCCAGTTCTTTTTGCGTACCTACTTGGGTCCAGTCCCCTAAGTGTATTACAAAGTCAGATTCTACTTCTTTAACCTTCTCAAGAGCTTTACTAAGATAGTTTAAGTCATTGTGGGAGTCAGTCAGAACACTAAACTTCGCCAAAACCTCTTTGCTAGGTTCCACGCTTTCACCACTTCCCAAAGGTATCACTTTATCCCCAACAGCAAATTGAAGGTTTTTAAGAAAAAACGGTAGGCTAAATCCTTTTGGGTCAACGCCAGTAAAATAGCTTAAAGCATAGTATAAACCGCCTAATAATAAAAAAACTATTATTAAAAATAAAACTTTCTTGATAAATCTCATTACATCTTTTCCGGCGCGCTGATCCCCATTAGTTTTAAGACATCCGCGATAACGATCTGAGTTGCTTTAACTAGTCCTAACCTAGCTTCGCTTAGTGATTTATTTTTAGTAAGAACCCGACATTCGCTGTAAAACTTGTGAAATAAGTCAGCTAGTTCGATTGTATAGTAGGGTAGTCGATAAACAGAATAGTTCTTCGCTACTTCCTCAATTAACGAAGGATAGTATGTTAACTTTTTTATTAGTCTTAGTTCACACGGTTGGGTTAAATAACTAAAGTCAAATTCGCCAAAACTTTTATTTGCTAGATCACTTTTCTTTAAAATACTCGAGATCCTTGCGTGGGCGTACTGAACATAGTAAACAGGATTTTTCTGAGACTTTTCTTTAGCTAAATTAAGATCAAAGTCAAGATGTGTATTCGCCGCGTGCATGATGAAAAAGAACCTTGCTACGTCAAGATTCACTTCCTCAAGTAAGTCTTCCATTGTAACGTAAAGACCGGCTCTTTTCGACATTTTTACTTCAATTCCGTTTTTTATTAATCTCACCAGTTGAATAATAATAATAGTTAGTCTTTCATCATAACCTAGAGCCTTAACAGCGGCTCTCATTCGACCCACATAACCGTGATGATCGGCGCCCCAAATATCAATTACTTTATCAAAACCCCGCTCAAACTTATTGGCGTGGTAAGCAACATCGGAGAGAAAATATGTAGGCTCTCCATTAGACTTGATCAAAACCCGGTCTTTATCATCACCCAACTTGGCGGTTTTAAACCAAAGGGAATTATCTCTCTGATAAACCAGTTTCTTTTTCTCTAACTTCTGCTTTACCTTTTCTACCTGAGAAGATTCATATAAAGAACTTTCGGCAAACCAAACATCAAATTTTATTTTCAGTTTATTTTCTACTAGCTCTTTTATCCCGGTAACTAAACGATTTAAGGCAACAACTTTTATCTCGTCAACACGCTGTAAAGGATCTTCAAAATCTTCCTTAAAATCTTTCGCCAATTCTAATATGTAGTCTCCTTTATATAAGTAGTCGGGGGTTTTTACTCTCTGCCCCCGAAGCTTAGCAATTGCATAAGCGACTGATTCCCCCAGAATGTCAACCTGAACCCCCCGATCATTTAAATAATACTCTCTTTCAACTGTATAATTTAACTTAGCCAAAACATTTGCCAAACAATCCCCAGTAAAACCGCCTCTTCCATTCCCTAGTGTTAGAGGTCCTGTTGGATTAGCTGAAATAAATTCGACCTGCACCTTTTTCCTTCGCCCAATTTTGTTTGAACCAAAAGAAGAACCCAACCTTAAAATTTCCGCCACTTTTGCTTGCCAGTAAATATTACTCAAGTAAAAGTTGACAAAACCCGGCTGAACCACAACCAACTGATCTAGATAAGGCCTTCTTGGGAAATTGGATTCAATTTTTTTAGCAATCTCAAGTGGAGACTGATTAACCTCCCTTGAAATCTTTAAAGCTATTGTCGTAGTAAAATCTCCAAATTTTTCCTCTGAAGGAATTTCTAGTGATAACCCTTGAATTGGAAAACCCAAACTTTTCAAGGTCTTTTTTAGATCATTTAATATAATATTTGAATCCATAAGTTTACCTACCCGTTTTAGTATACCAAGTTGTTCCGTCTGTCACAACTTCAACCGTGCCATGTTCGTCTGTTCGATAAACTACCGAGCCTACCGATTTCAATAAAGCGGCGATTCTTTCTGACGGGTGGTTGTAAACGTTTTTCTCTCCTAAGGAAATTATGGAAACTTGCGGCACTATCACTCTTAAAAAGTCTTCTTTTAGAGCCGTATCCGCACCCTGATGAGGGACCTTTAAAACAGTAACGGAATCATTATAATAAGGTTGAACTTCTCCACCCGCATCTCCAGTTAGCAAACTGGAAAACCTTCCGTAAGTTAACAGGACTACTATTGAATAATCGTTCGGGTCTTCCCCTCCTTCACCTAAACCACTCGGGTGAAGCACTTCTATCACTACCCCATCGCCAAAATCCATAGAGCTACCTTTCTTCGGGTAATCTACTTTAGAACCCTCTTTCCCTAAAGTCTCTACCCATGAATCGTAAAGAGAGGTTGAACTAGAAGCACCGTTTGTCCACACCTGCTTAACTTGATATCTCCTAAGCACTTCGATCAAACCAGCTAAATGATCGGCGTGGGGATGTGTAAGAATCACTAAATCCAAACCACGATCATAAAAGGGTAAATCCTTTCCTAAATGCTGCACCACCCGATTGTCCGGACCTCCATCGATCAAAACTTTATAACCAGCGGGGGTTCGGATAAGAATGCTTTCCCCTTCTCCAACGTCATAAAACTTTATTTGTAAGTTGGAACTTGGAGAAGTAAAAAAGATACTAAAGTTTAAAACAATTACGAACAAAAGAGTGGCGAGCGTAGTCCCTAAATGCTTGTTAAGTAAGATGTCAAAAAGTAAAAATCCCTGGTGTTTACCCTTCCACTTTCGCCAAAACTTTAATAGGCGGGCTAAACCAATCTTCCGGTATGTTAATTTCAGTACTGTGTTATTCCTAACCATTAATTTTTTCTTAAACCCCTTGACTTCATCCATAGTAGCAACGATAACAACATCAGATAATATCCTCCCACCAACCACCAGGACCTTTGAGGAACACCGACAGAAGAAAAAACTAGGCTCCCTCCATAGTTAACCACCCAAATAAAAACTGTTAAAGGAAGCCAAAGTAACGTAGCGATAATTTTCGCTAGAGGAAATATTAAAATCCCCAAGCCAAGCAACACAAACCCACCTAATGTTATCAAAGGTATTAACCAAAGTATCAAAGTATTTATAAGGGGGGCAATTAACGAAATCTGACCGAAGTGGTAAAATACCACCGGAGTTACCAACAACTGGGCGGATAAAGTGGTTGTTAAGTTTTCTCGAAAAGGACTGGGTAACCAACGAATAAAAGTTTTATCCAAGGCTTTTGTCAGGGTAATTATTCCCAAAGTAGCCATAAAAGAAAGTTGAAAACTTATGTTCCAGACTAACTTCGGATCCCAAAGTAACATTATAGATCCCGTAAGAAACAAGACGTAGACGGAAACGTTGAAACGGCCGAGAAGTAGTGCTAAATAAGCAATAGAACCCATTATCGCTGCTCGAACGGTTGGCGGCTCCGCACCAGTTAAGAAAGTGTAAAGAAGAATCACTGTAAATGTAAGTAGTATTGCGTAACGGCGTCTAATAAAACCGGCCAGATTCATTACAAAACCCGCGACTACGGCGATGTTGTAGCCAGAGACAACGACAACATGAATCGTCCCGCTTCGGCGTAGGTTATCTAGGAAACCCTCGGGTAGTTCTTCCTGACCTCCTAGAACTATCCCAGAAACTAGTGCTGAATGAGGTTCCGGTAAAAGATTATTAAATATCACTAATAGGTGCCTTCGAAGGTTTAAAATCGACTCGTAAAAAGGGTTGCCGTAATTTTCCCCGACCTTTTCAATCTTCGGATACCTAAGTATCTTGTCTGAATCTGCCTGGCCGTAAATTCTTAAAACGTCACCGTAATGAAAATCAGTGTAAACATGCGTCTGAACGAGAGAATCCCCTAAATGAAAATAGGTAAACCCATTTTTTCTCTTAGGCTCTTCTAAAAGAACCGATTCGAATGAACTGTTTGAAACAGTATTTTGTGTTAAGAAACTGGTTTGGTAGCGAAAAAACCATACCCCTAAAGTTAAAGCTATTACACTAACAGCTAGTATCAGCCTGTAATTAGTTAGAAGTGACATGGTCTATTTAGTGTGTTCTTACTAAGTCTTTTAGTTTTTCAAACACACTTTTATTTACAACTTTTTTTGTCGTGAGATCTTCCACCTTCTGATAAGGCCTGTTTGAAATTATTTTCTTTGCGGTAACAGGACCAATCCCAGGCAAGGAATCTAACTCGGAAGTGCTTGCAGAATTAATATTTATTTTCTCTTTAATGCCTTCCACTAACCCTAAACCTTCAAAATCAAGGTCTGCTAAGGAAGGAATATAAACTTTCTCACCATCTTCTAGCCCCCGAGCGAGATTTAAGTTCTTAGATAGCCACTTCTTGTCAGCATCCTCCGTGAAACCACCCGCAAGCTTCAGCACGTCTTCGACCCTGGAGCCGATCGACAACTCATAAACGCCCGGCTTGGAGACTGACCCCCCAACGTCTACTTTAATACTTGATTTATCTTCTTTAAGAGAACTCGGAGAAAGCAGTTTGAGATCTGGTTTAGCTTTTTGAAAAACTATAGGAAAAATTAAACCGAAACTGAAAAGGGCCAAACCTGTCAAAAATAGCACAAGCGGAATCTTGTACGGTTTAATCAACTGCCAAAAATTTGGCAAGGGTTTCTTTAAAGTTTCAGAGGCCATTTTCCCTCCTAGCATTATACTAACTTGACAACTTCACTCTTACAGCGTCATCCATTGCCAACTAAATACGAGGGAAAGAAAAGAATAAACAAAGATAAGTTACTTATATACTCCTTAACCCATTTATTATAAAAATCAACAAGACCCCCCAAACCTCTTCTATAAAGCTCCCTATCCACAACACCCCCCTTATGCGGATAATGGTGCATTTTGGGGTGCGGTGAAGAAAATCCGTGAGCATAGTGAACTAGCTCGTGAGCAATGGTATGATCAACAATTTCTGTAGGAATATTAAAACGCTTGAATAACCCGTTAATTCTAATGTGAGTACTGTTATCTGTGTAACAAAGGCGGATGGAACCAAAACGATACCTCGCTTGGCGACCAAACTTAATATAAATTCGATTAGTTTGAGGAACGTCTGAAAAATAGTTTCGCCAGAGGTAGTCAAGGCGATAAAGCAACCAATTTTCGTCGCGAAATCCACCCTCAGTCAAGGCAGTACCCTCCAGGAATTGATTAACTATTGTATGGGAATTTATAACCCTCTAATGTTAAAACTGTTTAAATACTAATACCTTTTCCGAGGTAAATCAAGTCACTACCAACCCAACGCAAGAAGGACCAATCTTAATTAACATTAATTTTATTAAACATACTAAATAATAGCAAGCACTTAGCCAGCGCTTGGTTAAAGGCTAATGCGTCACGAAGTTTATCAAACGATTAGACCGAAAGACAACTTTTTCCACGCTTTTCCCCTCGATAAATTTCCGCACTTTTGGTAATTCTTCGGCCATTGTTTTTACTTTTTCTTCCGAAGCTCCGTAAGGAACTTTTAGCCTATCTCTAACCTTACCATCAACTTCAACAACTAGCCAAACATACTCTTCTGTTAAATAACTTTTATCAATCTTATACCAAGACTGATTATGAATAGACCGTTCCGCTTCAAATTTATTACTACCTTCAACAACAGACTGCCATAACTCTTCTGTTAAATGAGGGGCAAACGGGGCTAGAAGCAATAGTAAAACCTTTATTTCTTCTAAACTAAGTTCTTTTCGAGACGAAAAAGTATTAAACCAGGTCATAATTGCCGCCACAGCAGTGTTAAACTTAAGATTCGAAATATCATCAGTCACCTTCTGTAGCGTTTTAGCCATCAATCTCTTATCTTCTAGGGTAGTATTATTAGCAACTGAAATGTTTGTTTGATAAACTCGTGCCCAAACACGGTTTAAAAATCGATATATCCCTTCTATACCGCGAGGATTCCAAGGCCCGCCCTGATCGTAAGGACCCATAAAGCAAAGATAAGCCCGAACCGTATCCGCTCCGTACGTCGAAACAAGTTCGTCGGGATTAATTACGTTTCCTTTTGACTTTGACATCTTCTGACCATCAGGGCCTAAGATTATCCCTTGATGCCTAAGAGCGCTAAAAGGCTCGTCAAACTCCAAATAACCTAAGTCTCTCAAAGCCTTAGTGAAAAATCTTGAATATAGTAGGTGCAATACCGTATGTTCAGCCCCACCTACATACATATC
Source organism: Candidatus Woesebacteria bacterium (assembly GCA_020060105.1). Taxonomy (GTDB): domain Bacteria; phylum Patescibacteriota; class Microgenomatia; order Woykebacterales; family 2-01-FULL-43-14; genus JAGVAV01. The sequence continues at coordinate 49,402 of JAGVAV010000002.1, forward strand.
CACCGGCAGCCAATACTTTAGAGTATCGGTATCAAAAGGTTTACTTTCTAGATCAGAATTTGGATATCTCAAATAATACCAAGAGGAACAAACAAAGGTGTCCATAGTGTCTGTTTCTCGCCGTGCCGAACCCTGGCAGGATGGGCATTTTACATTTACAAACGCCTTGTTAACAGCCAATGGAGACCTCCCCTTAGGGGTAAAATCTACGTCGTAAGGCAACAAAACCGGCAAGTCTTTTTCAGGCACCGGAACAGTCCCACACTTTTCACAGTAAACCACAGGAATTGGTGCTCCCCAATAACGTTGCCGAGAAACCACCCAATCCCTTAAGTGATAGTTAACCTTTCGCTGACCTAACCCTTGTTTTTCAATATAATCCGTGATCTTTTTTTTAGCCTCGTAAGAACTTAAACCACTAAACTCTCTACTATTCACAAGCGGCCCGCCTTCAACGTAAGGCCCTTTCGTAACGTCACCACCACGAATTACCTCAACTATATCCAAATTATACTTTCTAGCAAAATCCCAATCACGTTGGTCGTGACCAGGAACACCCATCACCGCCCCACTACCGTAAGACATTAAAACATAATCAGCAACATAAACTGGAATCTTGGCCCCGGAAAGGACATTTTCACAGTAACTCCCCGTAAATACCCCAGTCTTCTCTTTTTCCAAAGCTACTCTTTCCAATTCTGACTTCTTTTTTACTTTTTCGATATATTCTGATACGGATCTTTTACTTTCTGGGGTAACAAGTTTCTTCAACATAGGGTGCTCTGGAGAAATCGCCATAAAGGTTGCCCCAAAGACTGTGTCGGGCCTTGTGGTAAAAAAGGTTAACACTTCTTTAGATTTTTCTCCATTAGTGTAGATAACCGGAAAAGCTATCTCTACCCCTTCACTACGGCCAATCCAATTACGTTGCATAATTTTGGTCTTTTCTGGCCAATCTAGCTTTTCGACATCTTCCAACAATTCATCTGCATATCGAGTGATTTTAAATAACCACTGCGCAATCTCCCTTTGAACAACTAAGCTTTCACAACGCCAACACCGACCCTCGATTACCTGCTCGTTAGCTAAGACAGTTTGGCAATCTGGGCACCAGTTTGCTGGAACTTTCGCCTTATAAGCTAATCCTGCTTTATACAGCTGTAGAAACATCCACTGGGTCCACTTGTAGTAATCAGGCCGAGAAGCGATTATCTCCCGACGCCAATCATAAATTGCCCCAATGGTTCTAAGCTGCTTTTCCATGTTAGCAATGTTTGACTCTGTCCAATCAGCCGGATGAACTCCCCGCTTAATCGCGGCTCCTTCGGCTGGCAAGCCAAAAGAATCAAAACCAATTGGTTCCATAACGTTAAAACCACTCATTCTTTTAAAACGAGCAAAAACATCAGTCGGAGCAAAATTATACCAGTGGCCGATGTGAAGGTCTCCAGAAGAGTAGGGAAACATTACCAAACAGTAGTACTTGGGCTTATCCGAAATGTTGGGAGTTTCGTAAAGCTTACTCTCTTCCCAAATTTTTTGCCACTTTTTCTCTATCTTTTGAGGATGGTAATTTTTCATGGTTATTATTTTATACCGTATCGCACCAAACTGCAACTTGATCCAAATCTTTAGTCACTTTATAATTAGGAAGGTGGTCAAAGAGGCCCCTCTCCCTATATGACTAAGTTTAGACAAAGCATTTTCGACCGGCTATTTATCCGTGACTTGAACGCAGACAGCTTTTTAGATAATTTCTTTATTTCTGCCGTCAGCGCAGTTTTACTAATTCGGTTTTTCCTTCATCTCACCAACTATCCAAGAATCGGTGGAGAAAGTCTTCACGTTGCCCACGTCCTTTGGGGCGGCTTAATTATGCTTATTGCCTTAATTATGCTGCTTTTATTCATCAACCGTTCAATCAAATACACTGCTTCAATCATCGGAGGATTTGGATTCGGAACTTTCATTGATGAGCTCGGAAAATTTATTACTAGTGATAACAACTACCTCTATGAACCAACAGTTGCCTTAATTTATGTCGTCTTCATTCTTCTCTACCTTTCATTTGAAGCTTTAGCAAAACTTCAAAATGTAACTCAAAAGGAATACTTGATTAATGCTCTAGAAATGATCAAAGAGGCAGTCGAAAAAAATATGGATGAGGAAGAAAAGAAGCAGGTTCAAAGCTTTTTAGAAAAAAGCGATAAAAAAGATTTAACTACTCAAACCCTCCTTAAAATCCTAGAAAAAACACCTAGCGTACCCGTCTCGACTAGTTGGCTTAGTCGTACCCGGCACTTCGTTAATGAAACGTATCAAGTCTTCTTGAGGACACGCTGGTTCCTAAGAGCCGTTTTGGCAATTTTTATCATTAAATCTCTAATCTCGTTTTTTTCCTCGGGGGGCGTTATTGTTAACAAATCAACCTTAAGTTTCACTGATCAAATCGAAATGTTTTCAGTTCTGACCTCTGGCGTCCTTGTCCTAATCGGAGTTATCACAATCTACCGTTCTCGCTTAAGCTCCTACCGCTATTTCAAATATTCGTTACTAATTTCGATTTTCCTGACTCAGTTTTTCACTTTCTATAGAGATCAATTTTCTGCTCTCTCAGACCTTATAGTTAATCTATCCATTTTAACTATCATTAATTATCTCATCAGTCAGGAAAAACCTCGTAACCAAGAGTAGTATTAGTATCTAACACTCAAATATTTGTTTGGTGGAGCTAGCCGGATTCGAACCGGCGACCTTCTCCATGCCATGGAGACGCGCTACCAACTACGCCATAGCCCCAAAATTTAAAACTAAATTGAATTGGTCTGGTGGACCTGGGGAGATTCGAACTCCCGATCTCTACAATGCGAATGTAGCGCTCTACCAACTGAGCTACAGGCCCAAGATAATTTGAGATCATTTTAACATAACTCAACTCAGAAATTCAACTTTGGACCGACGTATCGCCTTTAACAACTCTTTTTCCAACTCATCCATACCCCTCCCAGTAACCGCAGAAATTGCTAGCGGTTTAACCTTATATCTGCTAAAAGAGTTAATAATACTTGCTATGCCAACATCATTTACTAAGTCTATCTTACTAACTAACACAATTTCTGGCTTTTTTAAAAGATCTTTGTTATACTCTCGAAGCTCCTTCTTAACTGTTAAGTAGTCACTAACTGGATCAGCGGACTCGGAAGACACTAAGTGAAGAAGAATTTTTGTTCTTTCAATATGACGTAAAAAACGATCACCTAAACCCTTACCTCGCGAAGCCCCAGCGATCAAACCGGGAATATCCGCAAAAGTCAACTCATTTCCTTTGAGGGTTCCTACTCCTAAGTTCGGTTCTAACGTGGTAAAAGGGTAACTCGCTATTTTCGGCTGGGCTTTTGTTAAACGCGAGAGTAAAGTTGACTTGCCGGCGTTAGGTAAACCAATCAGGCCTACATCTGCTAGTAGTTTTAATTCCAAGACTAACAACTTCTTCTCACCCTCTTCCCCCTCTTCAAAACGTCGATACATTTCCCAATCAACAGAAGGCCCAGCTCTTCTTGGTTTAAGACGGGCATTTCCTCGACCGCCTCTTCCTCCGCGAGCCGCTAAGATTTCCATATTCTTATTCAGAATATCTAGCACTAACTTGCGCTTATCGCCAACCTTCTCCCAAACTACCGTTCCAACAGGTACTTTCAAAATCAAATCATCTCCAGAGCGGCCAGTTTTGTTTGCCGTACCGCCTGGCAGACCATCATCAGCTTGAAAATCCTTTTTGAACCGATAATCAAGTAAGGTACCCTGGTCTTCCGTTCCTTTAAGTATCACATTACCACCAGCCCCACCGTCCCCTCCCTCTGAAGGACCGTAAGGCTTCCCTTTTATTTTCCTAAAAGCCACGGCTCCCCGACCACCTTTTCCACCCCGAACGTAAATTTCGACATAATCAATCATTTAAGTAACCTTCTTTAAATAAATACAATTTTATTAATGATAACAACTTTAGGGAAGAACCGAAAGAGGGTTAACCGGAGCGCCGTTTTTCCTAACCTCAAAATGAAGATGCGGGCCAGTTGAACGTCCGGTAGATCCCATCGCGCCAACTGATTGTCCTTTGGACACATTCTGCCCCGCGTTAACGTATATTGCAGACAGGTGCGCATAAAGGGTTGTATAACCGTTTCCATGATCAACAATAACATGCCAACCGTACCCATACCAAAGCTTCTGCACACTAATTACCCGCCCGCTGTCTGCAGCCACGATAGCCGTCCCAGTATCGTTGGGAATATCAATGGCTCCCGGATGCCACCAAGACGCGTACTGACTAATCCCTTTGGATGTGGAAGTAGGCCAGCCAAAAATCCCGCTCCCACCTTTTGCTGGAGCAGATGGAACATTTCTAGAGGCATATTCAACAGGAACTGACTTTGGTTTTGGCGGGGCGGGAACCTCACCGTTGGGAATAACGACTTCCTGACCTACTTTTAAGGAAAGGTCATCGCTAATATCATTAAAAGGAAAGTCTAAAACCGTTTGAGCATCAGCTGAATACTTTTTCGCAATCGAATCCAAAGTCTCACCAGACTTCACTTTATGGACCACACCCGTAACCGGGGGAATTTTTAGCTTATCGCCTGGAGAAATACTATCCACATCGCTTAAATCGTTTGCCCAATTAATAGTATCTATCGAAACGCTAAATTTTTCAGCAATCGCGCTTAAAGTATCTCCTGCCGCCACTTCGTATTCAATAATTTCTGCCCTTGGGCGATTAGTGGGAATTTTTGTTTCAGAAGTTATCGAAGCGAAAAGAATATTACCAGAGTCAGCAACTAGATTCTCAGCAGTTACCTGTGAACGCCCAAAAACACTTCCGGTAATAATGGCGAACAAAGATAAAATCACCACACCCCCGTGAGTAACTGGTCGATAAAGTTTACCTCTTCGCCACATTAATTTTTTTACCAACCAATCTTTCCCTTTTTCCAGCAAAAAAACTCCCCGAATCAACTTATTCCGAGAGTAAAAAAGTAAGCCAATATTTAAACTAACAAAGTCAATGATTAAATCTTTTAAATTATTGAACCAAGAAGATTTATGATGTTCGCCAGCATCAAGAGGCGATACAGCGTCCATTAGCCCTCCAAGTTTATCTCTCTTGTTGGCAATTCCTTAACTTATTATAACATACGTAAACTAGGCGAGTTTAGGAGATTTCTTTGTGTAGAGTTTCGAGGAATTCCTTATTATTGCTCGTTCTTGATAAGCGATCAATTAATAATTCTGTTCTTTCTAGTTCGTTTAGCGCTTCCAGCATCCGACGTAAGCGCCAGATTCGTTTAAGCTCGTCCTCATTAAATAGCAACTCTTCATTTCGAGTGCTTGATCTGCTGATATCGATAGAAGGAAATATCCGTCTCTCCGCAAGCGATCGGTCAAGGTGGAGCTCCATATTACCAGTCCCCTTAAACTCTTCGTAAACCAAGTCATCCATTCTCGATCCGGTATCAACAAGAGCCGTTGCCAAAATAGTTAAAGAACCCCCTTCTTCAAAATTACGGGCGGCCCCAAAAAACCGCTTTGGAGGGTAAAGAGCTACCGGATCAAAACCCCCACTTAAAGTTCTTCCTGATGGGGGTAAGGATAAGTTATATGCTCTAGCCAAACGGGTAATAGAGTCAAGTAAAATAACCACGTCCCGCCCGGTTTCCACCAGCCTTTTCGCCCTTTCTAGGCCAACCTCCGCCACTCTAGTTTGACTTTCCGCCGGTTCATCAAAATTAGAAGCTAGCACTTCTCCTTTAACATTCCTAGAGATATCCGTCACCTCTTCCGGACGTTCCCCAATCAGTATAGCCATTAAATGAACTTCTGGGTAATTACTACTAATCCCACTGGCAATTTCTTTTAGTATCGTTGTTTTGCCTGCCTTAGGAGGAGAAACAATCATCCCCCGTTGCCCTAAACCCACGGGAGAAATAAGATCAATTATTCTGGTTGAAATGGGATTTTTAACAGTCTCTAATCTTAACTGTTTATTCGGGTAAACAGCAGTCAAATATTCAAATCTCGGCCTTTTCATAGCCTTTTCGGGATCTAAACCATTCACCGCCTCAACCTTTAGCATGCCGTAATACCGCTCAGTCTCCTTAGGCGGACGAACTTGACCCGAAACCTGATCTCCCGGCCGAATGTCAAAACGCTTAATTTGGGATTGAGAAATATAGATATCGTTTGGACCTGGTGTAACCCCGCCAGCTCGCAGAAAACCGTAACCTTCCGCCATTACCTCTAAAACACCCGAACCTCGAGTAGCGGAAGTGTTTGTAGTCAACCCCCCTTCTAAGGAAGAGTTTTCCGACACGTTCATTGAACTTTTAGATTCCTCTGCGGTGGAAGTTGGAACTGGCCTACTCTCCGGGGAACTACTTTCAGATTTTGTATTTTTTACCATAGATTTCCTAAGAAACAAACTAATAGGGAAAAAGAAAGGATGGAACCTTTTATATTAGAACATAAAAGCCATAACCTTGTCAAGAGATAATTGTCTCAAGACAGGGATTTTGAAAATCCCTGTCTTGAGACCCGATTCGCCTCAAGTGAATCGGGTTACTCAAGCTTAGCCGAGAAACCTTCTTAAAGCCCAACCAAGGGGCGCTAAACCTGTTAATAAAAGCGTTGGAATACTTTCCGGACCGGCTTTTGGCAATTCTTTCACGACAACTTTTTCTACTTCCACTGGTTTTACGACAACTTTCTCTACAGGTTTTTCGACGACTTTCTCGACTACTTTTTCCACAGGCTTCTCAATTACTTTTTCGACTACTTTCACCCCCTGCGGCACTACGGCAACTACCTGAACTGCACTAATCTTCCACTCAGGGTGTTCGTCAGCCTTCATCCAAGCAACATTTTCTAGTATCTCACCATTCTTAACGTCGTCTTTAATCCTAACCCTAAACCTAATAACCCAATCTTTATCCTGAAGAAGGTTCCCTAGATTCACCCCGTCTCTAAGCCAATCATCGGTAATGTTAATTGTTTCACCGTCACGAGTAGCCGTTGTCGAGCCGGAAATATAATCTACTCTAAGAGGCTCACTACTATTTGAACGATCAAGATTTGGAAGGTAGTTGGCAACGTAGACGTGGTTTAAAGGAACATTACTCATGTTGCTAATCTTGATCGTATATTCCAACTCCTCTCCAGGTCTAACCGAACTCCTGTCGGCATAGGTAAATAGAGCCACAACTACTTTAGGAACTCTTACTTTAGTCGCCGCTACAGAACGCTCCCAATTAGGTAATTCATCAGTCTTCGCGTTTATAATCACCTGAACAAACTCCCCATCGGTCATATCGTTGTTCACTGTCGCCTCAAAAGTAATCGTTAAGGTCATCCCCGCAGCAAAAATTCCAAAGTTGTTTTCTTCACCCACCCAAGCTTCTGGTAAGGAATGAGTTACGTTATCAGTACTTCGAACATATTGCCCCGAACCAGCAACATAAGTCGCACCTACCCACTGAGGAGAAACCTTCAAACTATTCATGGCAACTCCTCCCGTATTAGTAATTCTTGCGGTGTAGGTCAGTGTCTCACCCAAGTTGGCCCAACCTTTGTCAACCGTGTTTTCAACTGTAAAGGCAGGAGATGATTCAGCTTCAGTCAGGGACGAGGAAACAAGGTTACTTCCGATAAACAGACTGCTAAAAGCCAAAACTACACTTAGAGATTTTGCAATTAATTTGTTAATCTTTTCTAACATTTTTCACCTCCTTTCAGGCTCAGTTTAATAAAACACTGGTCGCTTTAGAGTCAAGCAAAATGGTTAAATAAACAAATTATGCAATAAGTTATTTACTTAACTATTTTAGTAACAAGTTGACAAGAAAGGAGGGAGAATGCTTACATTCAGCAAGCATTCCCCTCTATTGACATCTCTCCTGTAACTTTACTAAGGCAGAGGTGTGTTAGTTGGCCCGGGCACCGCTGTAGGCGGTGGTGGTGGCGGTACTCCAGGTGTAGGCGGAGGAACCGTCGGTTGGGCTGTTGCTACCTCTGTCGGCGACGGATTAGGAACCACAGGCGTTTTCACCACCTTCGTCGGAGTGCGATTATCGCCTGGATTTCTCGGCGTTGGCGACGGTGGTGCAGTAGGGGTGTTTGTTGGCGCCGCCGGTATTGGAGTGTGTGTTGGCGTCGGCACTCCCGGAGGCACCGGCGTCGGTGTAGCCGTTGGCCCCACTGGAGGCACCGGTGTCGGTGTTGGCCCCACTGGCGGCACCGGCGTGGAAGTTGGCGCGGCCGGAGGCGGCGGGGGCGGAGGTGGAGCAGTAGTTACATTGAAAAACTCCAACTGCTCGACCAATCCGGGTTTTAGGACCGCCAGTTGGCGGGTTCCTTTAAGAACCGCCCGAAATCGCCCGGCGCCTAATTGGTTAACATCCTCGCTAACTTCGACCACAACCGAGGAACGGCCCTCGGCAAACCACTCCCGAGGAGCTTCAAAGATTACTTCCCCAGCGTCGCCCGTGACAACGAAGCGATCAAACCCAAGATCGGGGTCCACCGTCCTGATCCTAAATTGCCAACCGCTTCGTTGGACAAATTTTTGAACTCCATCCGGCGTTTCGTCAATGAACTTAGTCACTTTCAGAAACGCTTTCTCGACGGGGATGAGTAGGTTAACGCAATTCCCGTCCAGAAAAAACACTTGTCCGTTCTTGAGAGTCACCTTTACGCCGGACACCCCAATGAACGGTCTGCTTCCCGAAGCAACACTTCCGTCACTTCGAACGAAGTTTGTCTGGAAGGAACCGCTAAGGGAAACGTCATCAACCTGAAGGATGTCCGTCGGGCTGACGAGGATCCCTTGACGACCTAAGCCACTCGCCACGGCCAAACTTCGATTGGCATAAGTCCGACTGTCGACCCCACCCTGGACGATGTCATCACCCCTCCTCTGAGGAGGCGGAGCCTCCAACGCCGCTAACTTTTGGTCAATGACGTAAGGTTCGCCTAAGACGAACCGGGTCCCCGGAGAATAGTCGGGATGGTAACCCTTGGCTGTAAACTCCACAAAACCCATCCCCGGGGGAACCTCAATCTCGTAGCGACCCCCAAGGATAGTTGTGGTGTACTGTTTCGGCGGTTGGACTGTCCCAACCGGGGCAATCCGGACAGTTACTTCCCCATAAGGAATCCGGATTCCCTCCTCATCCACCACCTCCCCCCGAATCCTCACCTTGTCAGGGATTTTAGTTGGGGTCAGGGTCGGGGTCGGGGTAGTGGTACTCGTTGCGGTGAGGGTAGGAGTTGGAGGAACAACCGCTGTCGCGGTTGCCTCCGCCGGTCCCGTTCTCGTAAAGGGGTTGGCCCAAAACCACCCCGCTAAAAAAAGGACGATCACTGCGACGGACAATAAGATGTTTCGACCACCTCGCCAGGTTCGCACGGCTCTCTCCTTTCTCTTTAAACTGTTAGGTACTTTCTCTCCCCTTTCCGAGGAAACCTTGTATCGGAACAAACTTTAACCCAAGTCAGACTCAAACTGCCTTAGGTTGAAGTTTTTTCTTCTACACCTTCATCCATGAATACCGACTAATTACAAAAACAAAAAAAGGCGGTTCATACCCGCCTTCTTATTTAGATCGAAACGTGCCAGTTCGAAAGTGATTTAAACATCTATTTCTTAGCACCCAGTAAGAGTGTTACCCCAAACCAGATGCTAGGAAATAGACACTTTGCTTCCCTTTCTAGCACGAACTGTAAGCAATATATCATACTTTTGTTATAATGTCAACTAGATGTAATGTTATACTAATACATCCGTCTTGATTTTTTATTAGTTTTCTGCTTATATAAACACAATAGGTACACCTGCTGTCCAGATGTACTTACAGCACCGCCATCGGCGTCCTTCTTCACTGGCCATGGTGGTGCTTCTTTTTATCTAAATCCATTTATCCCAAGCGTCAACTAAATTTCGACTATCTTAGCATAAGGTCAATCGTTTGTCAAGTTTGTAAATCCTATAGCCATTGTCGACCCAAAAAATGTAGAAACCTATAATTATTTTAGCTTCAATTTTCGCCCTTTTATTAATTGTGGATAACTTGGGGAAATGTTTAACGGGAATAAAAACTTTCTTACAAGATGGGAAAAAACTACCTAATTTGGACAAAAATCATTCGTCCAGCAACTGTTTGCAGAACACGAGAGACTACTGTTTCGACCGTTTGACCAACGTACTTTGAACCGTTTTCCACGACAATCATCGTCCCGTCTGGCAAATAACCTACCCCCTGATCTTTTTCCTTACCCTCTTGAATAACCTTAACCGTCATCGTCTCCCCGGGTAAAACAACTGTCTTGACGGCATTAGCCAGTTCGTTAACATTCAAGATTTTTACCCCGGAAATGGTCGCCACTTTATTTAGGTTGTAGTCTGTCGTAATAATCTTACCCTTTAAGCTTTTCGCAAGCCTTAAAAGTTTATCATCCGTGTCCTTAGTTTTTTGAATATCTTGATTAATGATCTCCACCTTTACGTTTTCTGACTTCTTCAAGACCTCCAGAACCTCAAAACCTCTTCGCCCCCGACCTCTTTTTAACTCGTCGCTCGAGTCAGCAATGTGCTGAAGTTCTGATAGAACAAACCGCGGGACAATTAAGGTCCCACCTAGAAAACCCGTTGAGACAATGTCTGAAAGGCGACCATCGATAATTGCGCTGGTATCTAAAATCATAGGGTTATGGTACTTTCCGTTATTTCTTTTCGGAAGCATGACTCTTTTTCCTACATTAGGCAGATGAACCTGAGTAATCACTTCCGTGGCAACCTTCTTCGCTAGGTTTGTAGACCAATTCGCCACAGCCATTGAAACAATAGGAACCAAAAATACCCCAGCCACGCCAAAGATAATCGTCAACAAAATGTAAACCACGTAAGGCGTATCGAAAAGGTTTACTTGCGGAAGAACTTGAGTTGAAAGTAAGTAACCTAAAAAGGCAAAAACCACACCCAAAACAGTTCGAACAACAACTTGAACAAGCATATTGATAAGTCCTTCTAATATCCGCTAATTTCATTAAGCGGAATAAATCCAGTCTAAGATAAATCCGATTTACTCACAAGCAATTTTAACGGCCTCGCTAATGGTTTTTACCTTATCGGGAGTAATAAATCTTGTAAAGCCCAGCTTTTTCGACTCAGCAACTCGCTTTTCCATGTTTGCTACTCTTCTTATCTCCCCCAGCAAACCCACTTCCCCAATGGCTACAGTTTTTGAGTCGATAACCTTTCCTAAAAAACTTGAGGCTATTGCCAGGCAAACCGCTAAATCTGCTGCAGGTTCAAATATTTTTAATCCCCCTGCTACATTAACAAATATGTCTTGGCTCTGCAAGTTCAGATTTGCTCGACGAGTTAAAACAGCAACAAGCAGTTGTAAACGATTATGATCTATTCCGGACCCTGTTCTTCGAGGCAAACCGAAATTAACTAAACTAGTTAAGGCTTGTATTTCCGTTAAAACGGATCTCGTCCCCTCCATGGTTGGGACGACCACAGAACCCGCGCCAACTTGACGCTCTTCTAGAAACAAGGCTGAAGGGTTATCCACCTCAAACAACCCTTTATCTGTCATTTCGAAAACACCGATTTCCGCGGTAGGGCCAAACCTATTTTTTATCGACCTTAGTATCCGAAAAGAATGATATCTTTCTCCTTCCAAATACAGTACCGCATCAACCAAGTGCTCTAATACTTTTGGTCCAGCAACCGATCCTTCCTTAGTCACGTGTCCAATTATAAAGATAGGCACTTGACAATCCTTTGCCAAACGATGCAGTCGACTAGAAGACTCTCTTACTTGCCCAACACTCCCTGCCGCCCCTTCTAAGTCCGAAGTGATCATTGTTTGTATAGAATCCACCACCACAAGGTTATACTTTCCTCTTCTTACTAACTCGACAACTAAATCAACGTTTGTCTCGGGAAGGATAAACACCCCTTCTAATGAATTTTTGACTCTTTCCGCCCTTACTTTCACTTGTTCGGCAGACTCTTCCCCCGACACGTAGAGCCCACCTATCTTGGCTACTGCCTGTAAAAGCAGAGTTGACTTGCCAATCCCAGGATCTCCCGCCACTAAAACTATTGATCCTGGAACAATCCCGAAACGGGAAGTCTCACCACCTAAAACACGATCAAACTCAGCCAAACCAGTTGAAATCCTCTCAATCGATATCTTTTTTACCTCACTTAGAAGTATCGGGGTGGAGTCAGACTTCCTTAATTCTTTATTACCCAAACTGTTAGGTAAACCCACCGTTTCAACCAAACTGCTCCAACTTTGGCAGTCTGGACATTTCCCCATCCAATTGGGTGATTGATAAGAACATTGCTGACAAATGTAGACAGATCTAGTTTTACCCATCTTTAGAAAATAACCTTTAGGTGAAATCAAGCGCGTTTAAGACACTATTAATTTATTGTGCTTAACTAAAACCCTTACTTTAGACCCGTTAGTTAGTTTCCCTTTAATTATCATCTCGGATAAAGGGTCTTCAATCAGCTCCTGAACCAATCTTCTCATTGGTCGAGCGCCATACTCTTCATTAAAACCATTATCTTCCAGAAACTTCCAAGCCTCGGGAGAAACTTTAAGGAAAATATCTCTTTTTTTAAGTCTCCCTTGAAGCTCGCCAACAACTAACTTCGCCACCTTCTGAACTTCTTCTTTCTCTAACATTTTAAATACAACTACATTATCAATTCTATTTAAAAACTCCGGGCGAAAACTTTTTCTAAGTTGTTCTAACAACCTCTCCTTCACCACTTGTTGCCGATCGTTCGCTTTTGTTCCAAAACCCAAGTTGTAACCTTTTTTAATCAAATCCACCCCAACGTTAGAAGTCATCACAATAATCGTATTTTTAAAATTAATTTCGCGCCCCTTCCCGTCTACTAGACGGCCTTCCTCAAGAACCTGAAGAAGAGTATTAAATACTTCTGGGTGAGCCTTCTCAATCTCATCTAGCAAAACCACTGAGTAAGGTTGATAGCGAAGCTTCTCAGCTAGTTCACTCCCCTCCTCATAACCAACGTAACCTGGAGGGGCCCCTAGTAATCGAGAAACTGTATGCCTTTCAGAAAATTCGCCCATATCTAGACGAATCAAAGAACTAGCGTTCCCAAAAACTGTTTCGGCTAAAATCTTAGCCAGCAAAGTTTTGCCTACCCCGGTAGGACCAAGAAAAATGAAAGACCCTATTGGCCGGTTAGGATCAGCAATTCCGGCACGAGAACGACGGACCGTCTTTGCCACCGTTTCGATCGCCTCTTCCTGACCAATCACCTTTTTTTTCATTTCCTTTTCCAAGTTAAGCAACTTAATGGCTTCTGCTTGACTTACTTCCTCCAGAGGCGCCTTGATTATATCTGAGACCAACTCGGCAATATCCTTCCCAGTTACCAAGAGAGGTTTTTTACCCAGCTTCTCTTTTGACATTAACCTGTTTATCCTAGCCTGTAATTGACTTTCTTGTTTTCTTAACTTAACCGCCTCCTCATAAAATTCTTTTCTAACCATTTCCTCTTTTTGCAGTTGAACCTTCTCCAAAGCCACTTGTAACTCAACTAACTTTGGGGGGAGAGTTGCGGCTGAAATCGCTTTTTTTGACGAGGCTTCATCAAGTAAATCGATTGCACTATCTGGCAAGCGTCGTTCCACAAAATATTTCTTTGCTAAATTAACCGCCATTCTCAAAGCCTCTTTCTCAATTCTAAGGCTGTGGTGAGATTCATAACGCGCTTTCAACCCCTCTAATATTCTCATCGTAGTTTCCTCAGTTGGTTCTTCGACAACAACTGGCTGAAACCTTCTTTCTAAAGCGCTATCTTCTTCAATAAAATGGGTATACTCCTCCGTAGTTGTGGCGCCTATACAACGGATTTCCCCCCTAGCAAGAGCCGGTTTTAGAACATTAGCCGCATCCATTGCCCCACCAGCACTTCCCGCCCCAACAAGATTGTGTAATTCGTCTATGAATAAAACAATGTTTTTTGCCGCACGAATCTCTTCCAAAACCCCAACGAGCCTTTCTTCAAAATCGCCTCTAAACCTGGTCCCAGCTACCAAAGCATTCAAATCTAAACTTACCAGTCTTACTTGGTGAAATTTTTGGGGTACTTCTTTTGACGCAATCCTTTGAGCCAATCCTTCCACTATCGCCGTTTTTCCTACCCCCGCCTCACCTAATAAAACTGGATTGTTTTTTGTTCGTCTGGCTAAAATTTGTAAGCAACGGTTAATTTCTAAATCACGGCTAATTACTGGATCCAGGTTTCCTTCGCGCGCTAAAACAGTTAAATCTCGACTATATTTGTTTAGAAGAGGGGTTTCTGGTTCAACACTTTTGCGTCCTTTAACAAGTGACTCTGGATAGCTTGCCATTGAGGAGACTTTTTCTAGAATAGATTTGTAATCTAAGCCGTAAGAACGTAAAATATGGCAAGCTAGTCCTGAAGAGGTCTTCGCTAAACCGCAGAGAATATGTTCAGTTCCCACGTAGGGATGCTTCCACAGATAGGCCTGTAAGGTCGCGTTGGCTAAAGCCTCTTGAGCTGAATCAGAGAAACCTCGTTGTTCAAAGCTAAAACCCACAAAATCATCCGTCGAAGAAAGAATCATCTCCTTAACCTTTACGGGGTCAACCTTAAAACTACTCAGGATTTTATAGGCTATTCCGCCATCATCATTCAGAATTCCGATTAGCAAATGTTCGGTGTCTACATAAGCGGAACCCATGGCCTTAGCTTCTTCCGCAGCAATACCGATCGTCTTTTTCGCCCGTTCAGTAAACTTTTCGATTAGCTTACTTCCAGACATAAATCCTCCGGGAAATTTGAGTAATGGCCTAACTATTCATCCGACAATTTTAGACCCAGTCTCCTCGCTTCAGCAGAAATCGACTCAACAATGCAGTTAACCTCTTGGCCAACTTCAAGAGTCGTGTTATGAGGAATTTTAGAGGCGTGAACTAACCCGTCAATACCTTGCTCTAGTCTGACAAAAACGCCGTAAGGTGTCGCTTTAGCTATCTTACCCTTAACTTCCTTTCCAGGAAGATATTTCTCGCCGGCTTTTTGCCAGGGATCCTGTGTCAGTTGTTTAATTGAAAGATTAATTTTCTTCTCTTCTGGATCTACATCTAAAACTAAAACGTTTACCTGATCGCCAACTTTATAAAGATCAGATGGCGCATAAACCCTTTCCCAAGCCAACTCGGATATGTGAACTAACCCTTCTACACCACCTGGTAATTCAACAAACACTCCAAAAGGCATTGCTCCTGTCACCTTCCCAGGTAAAACCTGCCCCTCTTTTAGAGTCGAAATCATTTGTTCTTTCTTCCTCTTCATTTCCGCATTAGTCACTTCCTTCTCAGAAAGAACAAAACGGTTAGCCTTCTGGTCTAACTCAATAATTTTAGTTTTTATTTTTTTACCAAAAGCGCAGCTGGGTGAAAAACTAAGGTGAGAGGAAGGAACAAATCCCCGTATGCCGAGATAATCAACGATCAAACCCCCTCGATTTTGCTCAATTGGCTGAACTTCGATAATTGTTCCTTTTTCAAACTTTTCTTGTAGTTCCCGCCAACGCCGTTCCCCGGAAGCTCTTTTTAGCGAAAGGCTTGCCTGGCCATTCTCATTCTCTGGTTGAATTATGTAAACTAAAACTGTATCACCTGCTTGAAGATTGTCTGCCAAACCTTCTTCTGTTTCCATCTCCTTACCCGCAATGACTCCTTCCGCTTTCGAGCCAATATCAACTAAGATCTCACTACGGGAAACGGAAATAACCCTTCCTTCCACCACTTGACCCCGAACCAAGGGTTTTGGGCTGTAGGTCTCTTGTTCTAATAATTCCGCCATTGTTACTTGCTCTTTAGACTCTTCCACCTTCAATTTCGCCATTTAGATAGTCCACCTTTCTAAAAAAGATTAAACTTTAGTATAGCAACTTTCGAATCTAAAATCAACCCAAAAAAAATTCTGGCCGTGAGGTATTTTCCCAACCCAAAGGTTAGTATCGTCCCCGCTGGAGCGTTTGACTACTCTGTTCGAGATGGGAAGAGGTCGTTCCACTCCGCTCTAACGGCCAGAAAAGTAATTTAACACTTAAGAAACTGAACAGAAGGAACAAGGAGGCAAATTATACTAAAAATAGTTAATTTGCCTTAAGCAAAAATCCTAATTGATCATTAGTACGGCTTGGCTAAAATCGTTACCGACCTTACACCGGCCGCCTATCAACCTTGTAATCTTCAAGGGATCTAACTCCTTGATTGCTCAAGGATTTGACGAAACCTAATCTTGGGGAAAGCTTCGCGCTTATATGCTTTCAGCGCTTATCTCAACCAAACGTGACTACCCAGCACTGCGCCTGTTGGCACAACTGGCACATCAGAGGTTTGTCCATCCGGGTCCTCTCGTACTACGGACAGCCCCCCTCAAGTTTCGAACGCTCACACCGGATAGAGACCGAACTGTCTTACGACGTTCTGAACCCAGCTCGCGTACCGCTTTAATGGGCGAACAGCCCAACCCTTGGGTGGTACTACCCACCCAGGATGCGACGAGCCGACATCGAGGTGCCAAACCCTGCCGTCGATATGAACTCTTGGGCAAGATAAGCCTGTTATCCCCGGGGTAGCTTTTATCCGTTAAGCTCCGGCGCACCCACATGCCACCGGAGGATCACTAAACCCGACTTTCGTCCCTGCTCGACTTGTAAGTCTCACAGTCAAGCACACTTACGCTTTTGCACGTCCAGTCTGATTTCCATCCAGACCAAGTGTACCTTTGGGCGCCTGCGTTACCTTTTAGCGGGCGACCGCCCCAGTCAAACTACCCACCAGACAGTGTCTTCCAGCCAGATAATGGCTTGGAATAAGCGTTAAGCTTTAAAAAGAGAGGTGTTTCATTGTCGTCCCCCAAAGCCCGAAGGCAAAGTGAGACTCCCTCCTACGCTACACAGTCTAAAACCCAACGCAGTGTCAAGTTGTAGTAAAGCTCCACGGGGTCTTTTTGTCCAGGTGTGAGAAGGCCGCATCTTCACAGCCACTTCAATTTCGCCGGGTCGATGGTCAAGACAGTTCTCAAGTCGTTCTGCCTTTCGTGCGGGTCGGAACTTACCCGACAAGGAATTTCGCTACCTTAGCACAGTTTAGCTTTGTTATCCGGCTTCGCCGGATCTTGCTTGTGCAAGATCTGTATGTCGCCATACAGCTCGGACTATATCATCCTCTTGAAGAGGGCTGGCGTATAGTCTCTGAGGATTTCCGTCTGCTGACGGATCTTTCCTGCTGATAATCCGCACTCGTCGGTTTGTCACCGCGTCTTAACGACAAAGCGCAAGACGAGGTACCGCGAGATACTCGGGCTTCCCAGCATATAGCCAGCTTTTGCGTCTTTCGACGGAAGGATTCTAACCTTCGTAACTACAACTTTCGTGCGGCGAGAGTAGCCCAGCAAAGCTGGACACAGTTGTATCGCTACTTTGCGCGCTACATCCCTCGCGGTAGCTCGGATTATAGTTACTGCGGACGTTCACCGTGGCTTCAGTTAGAGCCTTAACAGCCCCTTCCTTAACCTTACGGCACTGGTCAGGCGTCACCCCCTATACTTCCCTTTTCAGGTTTGCAGAGAGCTGTGTTTTTGTTAAACAGTCGCTTGAGAATCATTTGCTGCGACCCCACTACGCAAAAGCTGCGTGGGGCACGACATCTTCCAAGGATACGTCGAGCTTTTTTGCCGAGTTCCTTAACCATCGTTCTCCCGATCGCCTTAATCTACTCGATCTGCCCACCAGAGTCGGTTTGTGGTACGGTAAGACTACTTCTCGCAACGAGCATTTTCTTGAAAGCTGAATGTCTCTTAATTGTCTTTGATCTTGCGATCGCAAACTTTTCGTCGTAGCTTAGATAAACGTGAATCAACGGATTTGCCTATCGCCACTTCCTTACTACTTAAACCCAATTACGTAGCTGGGCTAAGAACATCCACCTCTGTCAACCCTTTGCGTCTTTATCGAAGTAACCTTGTAGCCGAATCTAAACGGCTTGTCCATCATCTACGCCTTCCGGCCTCAACTTAGGACCGACTAACTCTGTGCCGATTAACGTTGCACAGAAAACCTTGGGCATTCGGCGACCCTGTTTTTCACAGGGTTTACGCTACTCATACCGGCATTCTCACTTGACAGCACTCCAGCACTCCTTACGATGTACCTTCAAGGCGCTGTCAACGCTCCCCTACCGCCCTTCGCCGAAGGCTTTGGGCGGCAAGCCTCTCTTCTCATTTCGTCTTTTAAAACGAAACGCCTCCTTCTCTCTTTTGGACAAAGGAGAAAAGATTAGACTTACCACTCTAAGTCCTCGACGAAGAGCCCACAGTTTCGGTGTTAGGTTTGAGCCCCGTTACATTGTCGGCGCAAAGTCCTTAAACCAGTAAGCTGTTACGCACTTTTTAAATGGTGGCTGCTTCTAAGCCAACATCCTGGATGTCTAAAGAACCTCACAACCTTTTACACTAAACCTAAACTTAGGGACCTTAACTGGTGATCTGGGCTGTTTCCCTTTAGACCACTGCGCTTAGCCGTAGCGGTCTGACTGTTCTAATAAACTTCACAGCATTCAGAGTTTGGTTAGATGCAAGAACTTGCGTCCCTACAGTCCATCCAGTGCTTTACCTCTGTGAGCACTTAGAACGCTATACCTATATATATTTCGGGGAGAACCAGCTATCTCCGGGTTCGTTAGGCATATCACCTCTAACCACAAGTCATCCCAAAGCTTTGCAACGCTTACGAGTTCGGGCCTCCACTTCGTTTTACCGAAGCTTCACCCTGCTCATGGTTAGCTCACCCGGTTTCGGGCCATCTAGTAAAAACTTACGGCCTGTTAAGCCTCGCTTTCACTACGCTTTCACTCCAAAAGAGCTTAAGCTAACGCTTTTACTAGATACTCGCCGGTTCATTCTTCAATAAGCACACTATTGTTCTGGTCGGGAACGAGCCCGCCTTGCGGCAGACTACGTAGTCCCCACCATAGAACTCTAGCTGTTTGATAACGTACAGTTTCAGGTACTATTTCACTCCCCTCACCGGGGGACTTTTCACCTTTCCCTCACGGTACTAGTTCACTATCGGTGATGTTGTGTATTTAGCCTTAGACCGTGGTCGGCCTAGATTCCCGCAAGATTTCACGTGTCTCGCGGTACTCAGGTACTTTACAAAAGACTTTAGCCTTTCGCCTACGAGCCTATCACTCTCTTTGGAAAACTATTCCAAGTTCTTCGGCTAGACTAAAGTTTTCTTACTTTTTGACATTAAAGTCAGTAAAGCCCTACAACCCCCTTCGACTCGACACTGCCTCGCTCAGGGTCAAAGACCCCTTTAGTCTCACCGGCTACAGCCCTAAGTGAGACTTTGCGGAGCAAAGTCGAGTCGAAAGGTTTAGGCTCTTCCCTTTTCGTTCGCCACTACTAAGGGAATCTCTTTGATTTCTTTTCCTCTGGCTACTTAGATGTTTCAGTTCGCCAAGTACCCTCCAACCTGACTATGTGTTCATCAGGAGGTATCCGGCAAAGCCGGATGGGTTTCCCCATTCGGAGATCCGTGGATCAACGCTTGTTGACAGCTTCCCACGGCTTATCGCAGTCTCCTACGTCCTTCTTCGGCACAACATCCCAAGGCATCCACTGTACGCTTTGAGTAGATTTTTGCTATATTTGGCCTTCACCTTCTATTCAGTTTCTAGAGTGTTAATGAAACTAAATAAGATATTAAATTTTCAAAGAGCGAAAACTTTGGTGGAGCTAGTGGGAATCGAACCCACGATCTCCTCATTGCAAATGAGGTGCGTTAGCCAACTACGCTATAGCCCCTCATTCCAAAAACTAGGCTAACACTTCGTCAACAAGAAAGTCTCGCCACTAAGGTTATTAACTTATTTTGCAATAAATTTAGAGGAAATCTGATTTGGGTGAGAAAGAATGAGTAAAGTAACTATTTTGAGTAACAAAGATATATTTAGTTATCGTCTTCCCTCTAAATTGTCTAACTGTTTTTATCACCGTTAAGTTTATACCACGCTAAACGAATCTAGTCAAGTAGTAATCATAATTACTTAATTTATGGTGGGCGCATTTGGGATCGAACCAAAGGCCTCGTCTTTATCAGAGACGCGCTCTACCACTGAGCTATGCGCCCCAAAACTTTATTCCCCAGCTAACCTTAATTCATTTTAACACACCACAAAAATCCCCACAATTTCTACGATAATAAATTGTGGGGGTTTTAAATTTAACAATCCAAAAGGCGGTAGAAATCTTAAAGTAAAGAAACTAAGAACGGGAACAACTGCACAAAATATGCAGTGCTGACCTAGAACCACTGTGAGAAGTGGTTCCTCCTTGTATCAAGTACAAGTAATACTCCTTAGAAAGGAGGTGATCCATCCCCAGATTCCCCTAGGGATACCTTGTTACGACTTAGTCCCCATCGCTGAGTTCACCTTCTACAGCCGCCCCTCTTGCGAGTTAGCAAACTGTCTTCGGGTGCCCCCAACTTTGTTGGCTTGACGGGCGGTGTGTACAAGACCCGAGAACGTATTCACCGCGGCCTGCTGATCCGCGATTACTAGCAAGTCCGACTTCATGTGGGCGAGTTGCAGCCCACAATCTGAACTGAGGATGCTTTTAGGGATTAGCTTACCCTTGCGAGTTCGCGACCCATTGTGAACATCCATTGTAGGGTGTGTGTAGCCCAGGACATAAGGGCTATGATGACTTGACGTCGTCCCCACCTTCCTCCCCGTTATACGAGGCAGTTCTACCAGAGTGATACAACTGGTAGTAGGGGTTGCGCTCGTTATGGGACTTAACCCGACATCTCACGACACGAGCTGACGACAGCCATGCAGCACCTGTGCTAGCTTCCGGCGAAGCCGGATTGTTCTCCTTTCGGAGTCCTACTACTAGCATGTCAAATCCTGGTGAGGTTTTTCGCTTTGTCTCGAATTAAACCACACGCTCCCCTGCTTGTGCGGGTCCCCGTCAATTCCTTTGAGTTTTAGCCTTGCGGCCGTACTCCCCAGGCGGGACACTTAACGCGTTAGCTTACGACACTGACCCGGTCAAAGGGTCAATATCTAGTGTCCATCGTTTACAGCGTGGACTACACGGGTATCTAATCCGTTTTGCTCCCCACGCTTTCGTCTCTCAGCGTCAGAACCGACCCAGATCGCTGCCTTCGCCTTTGGTGTTCCAACTGATATCAACGCATTTCACTGCTCCACCAGTCGTTCCGCGACCCCCTTTCGGCCTCTAGAATGATAGTTTTACTACCGAAACTTCGGTTGAGCCGAAGGATTTAAATAGTAACACATCATACCGCCTACAGAACTCTTTACGCCCAGTAATTCCGGATAACGCTCGCACCCCACGTATCACCGCGGCTGCTGGCACGTGGTTAGCAGGTGCTTATTCTGCCCCGCATGTGCGGGGCTAAAAGGAGTTTACAACCCGAAGGCTGTCATCCTCCACGCGGCGTCGCTGCGTCAGGCTTTCGCCCATTGCGCAAGATTCCCGGTTGCTGCCACCCGTAGGTGTATGGCCCGTATCTCAGTGCCATTGTGGCTGACCATCCTCTCAGACCAGCTACCCGTCGTTGCCTTGGTAGGCCATTACCCCACCAACTAGCTGATAGGCCGCAGGCTCATCCAAAAGCGCCAAGCAAAGCTTAGCTTTGATTCCGATAAATCGGAATCACATGCGGTATTAACCCCACTTTCGCAGAGTTATCCCCCACTTTAGGGTAGATTCCCACGTGTTACTCACCCGTCCGCCTCTATCCTCCGAAGCTCTTGCGAGCAACGGAGAACCGATCGACTTGCATGCCTAAGGCACGCCGCCAGCGTTCATCCTGAGCCAGGATCAAACTCTTCGTTATAAGTTTATTGAGCCAATTTACATTGGCTTTCAACACTCAAACTGAATTGACGTTCCTAGTTCCAAATTCACTAAATTCTACCACCTTTTCGATTGTTAAAGTTCGGAGTTATTTCTGTTCTAATCAATAAAACAACGAAGACGCCTTGAAAGCGAACTTCGTGTATTGGCCATAATATAACCCATCGCAAAACAATTGTCAAGGGTATGTCCTGGATCAGTACTTTTGAGACAATCCTCCTTTTAAGTAACACTGATAAGGTGACTGGTATTTAAGTGATTGGTGCGGTCTAACATTATTGTAC
>JAGVAV010000001.1 GCA_020060105.1 Candidatus Woesebacteria bacterium
AAAGCGTAGGTGCATGAATCTCCTAAAGCCCGCTTCACTTTTTGGGCGCCGTAGCCTACCACGATGACTATTTTCCCCAAACCTAAAGCTCTTAAGAGCCGTAAGGTATAAAAAATTAAAGGCTTACCGGCAATTTCCTGCAAAACCTTCGGTCTATCCGAATTTAACCTTGTACCCTTTCCAGCCGCAAGGACAATTGCGGCAACATCTTTAAACACGATATTTAAACCTTAAACTTACAAAGCTTTTCTCACCGCCTCTTGATCAGACCAAGGAACTTCTTGATTTCCAAAACACATCGTCTTCTCATGTCCCTTACCGCAAACCAGCACGCTATCCCCCGGCCTAGCCAACTTCTGAATCGCAAAATTTATCGCTTTTTGCCGATCTCCCTCCATCCAAAAAGTTTTATTTAAAACTCCGCCCGACCGAACCAGCCCTTCCGCAATCATGGCCATAATTTGATTTGTATCTTCCGTCCTGGGATCCTCTGAAGTAATAATAACATAATCAGCCAGTCTCCCGGCGATTTTTCCCATCAGGGGACGTTTTTCCACATCCCTTAACCCAGCTGAACCAAAGACAACCACCAACCTGCCTTTCGTTACCCCGCGCAAAGTTCGAAGAGCTTTTTCCATGGCGTTCGGGGTGTGGGCAAAGTCCACGTAAATGTTAAGGCTTTTTTCATTTTCAATCTTTTCCATTCTTCCCTCAATTCCACTAAAGCTTGCCAAACCCTCTCTAATCACTTCATTTTCTACCCCTAAAGTTCTTACCGTCGCAATCGCCGCCAAGGCGTTATAAACATTAAACTCGCCGATCAAAGGCGTTTTAACCTGTTCCTCAACACGTTTATTTTCCTCCAAATAACTGTACGAAAAATTAGTTCCCTCAGGATTGAAAGTAATATTTTTCGCTTTAACGTCTGCCTCATTTTTCAAGCCGTAGCTTATTATTTCTCCAGAAGACAGGAGAGAAAGCTTTGAGTAGGATTCATCGTCGATATTTAAAACACTTTTCCTTACTCCTCTGAGCAATTTTGCCTTGGCCAAAAGATATCTTTCGTAGGTCTTGTGATAGTCTAAGTGTTCGTGAGTGACGTTGGTAATTACCCCTATCTGAAAATTGCATCCCCCCACCCGATTTTGATCCAGGCCATGAGAAGTTGTTTCCAGCACCACGTACTCGCTTCCCGCCTCAACCATTTGTTTTAAATATTTCTGAACTTCCGCTGGATCGGGGGTAGTCACGTGAAAGCCGGTGTCATATTCCTGATCACCAACTACCGCCTTCACGGTTGAGATCATCGAAACCTTTTTTCCGGCGGTTTTTAGAAGATGATAAATGAGGTTAACTGTCGTCGTTTTTCCGTCTGTCCCGGTTACCCCGATAACTTTCAACTTTTTAGCCGGAAAACCACAGTTAAAAGCCGCGTAAAGAGCCTGCAGGAGATGATAATAGTTTTTAAAGCGTTGAGGAATTTTTTGTTTTAGCGCTCTCATGGCTTAATTTTAACACACTAAAGAAAAAGCTGAAAGTCCAAGGAAAACCCTTCGAGCGTCACCAAGACCAATCTTTCCGGAAATAGGAATAATCCAAACCGTTAATTACCCCATCTTTGCTTAGATCAATCAAAGGATCCTGAAACGGCCTGCCCCAATGGGAAAAGAACTTCTGGGCGTCAAGAGAATCAACCCTTCCGTTTTGATCAAAATCTGACTTTGAGAAAACAGTTAAGCGACCGCTCCTTGCTGGATCATGAGCAAACATCGGCCAATCATAACTGGCCAAGTTTTCTCCAGACAAAGGAATCTCCCAAACGTAAAGATAACCGTGAGAAACCGTGGGAGATGACGGTCCTCGGACAATGATCAGCTCCAACCGGCCATTGTTGTCCAAATCAGCAATCATTCCCGAATTCCAAAAGTAGCCGTAATCCAAATTTTGAAAAATTCTTTCCCAATAGGTTCCTCCTTT
This sequence comes from Candidatus Woesebacteria bacterium, assembly GCA_020060105.1. GTDB lineage: Bacteria > Patescibacteriota > Microgenomatia > Woykebacterales > 2-01-FULL-43-14 > JAGVAV01. The sequence goes on from JAGVAV010000001.1 coordinate 1,978, forward strand.
ATCATCTATAATCGACACTCTCTGGCCGTACCCACCCAGAAACTCTAACCTCCCATCGCCGTTAACGTCACTAATAGAAGGAGTAACGGAACTAGCAAAAGTAGTGGAAGACTCTTGAAACTTCAAACCCTCCCAATCGTAAACCCGCAAACCGTACGTTCCCACCGCCACCTCATCCTGCCCGTCTCCGTCAATATCCGCTAAAGAAGGGCTATTTATCGGCAACCAAGCGTTAAGATAACGGTTGGCCGCTTGAGGCCAACCAGTTAAATAAGAAGCATCCTTTTGCCAAGCATAAACTAATAAATTGTTTCCTCCTTGGGTTCCCGCCATAGCGACCACTTCCAAAAGGCCGCTTCCGTCAATATCCCCCACCGACGCCGCGTCACGTAAAAGCATTTTCTCCCCGCTCGAAGATAAGGGGATCGTCAAGGGCCAACCCGGTAAGATGTCTCCTTGGTTGTTTAAGAGATAAAATTTGTCTTCGTTGCCGAAAGCAATTTCCACCTGCCCATCTTTATCTAAGTCCTCCACTACTGGGCTACCGTAACCTAAAATATCATCGTTGACGTTAAACCTTTTGGGAAATCCGCTAATCTCCGTCCCGTTGATCCGATAGGCGTGAAGAGTAAAAGTATTCGGTAAAGTAAAACCGCTTAAGCCTTCTAAAACAACCATTTCTTTCACCCCATCCCCATTTAGATCAGCCATGGCCGGAGTCCCGTCTGAATGGCGCGAAATCTTGAGGCTTGGAATGGGCCACTGGGGATGGAATGTCCCATCGCTTCGAATAACGTAGAGTTTCCTCAAGCCGTCTTGGATCCGAGAAGCGTTATTAGTCGAAACAGCGATAATTTCTTGTTTCCCGTCGTTATCTAGATCATAAACATTCGGAGGAACATCGAAATAGTAATCATTTTCAATTTTTACCGGAAATCCCGGCAAGGTGCTTCCGTCTCTTCGAAAAGCGTAAATCTTTCCCGCTGGTCCAAGGACGATAACTTCTTTTTGCCCATCACCGTTCAAATCCGCCGCCACCGGAATCGAATTAGGGAAGCTAACCCCCTGGGCCTCAATGGGTTTCGGCCAACCCGAGGGCAAATCTTTATCTAGCCTAAAAGTAAATAGTTTTTGAAAATAGGGGCCTTGGGTAGAGTCAACCCTCAGGCGAATGGTATAAGTTCCTCCATCATTTAAAGCGGAAGTCTCCCATGTTCCTAATAAATTATTTTGAACCGGCTGATGCCCTTGGTTAAGCAAAGATATCCCTAAAGCCGACCAGGAGGAAGGAGCGCTCCCGACTCCCCATTCAATTTGATAACGGTCAAATGTCAAGTCTCCCTTCACTAGAGCAGTTCCGATTATTTCCACCACCCCTTTAGAGACTAAAGTCGTCGGGAAAGTCACTTGGGCTTCAAAGTTATCAACTTCTAGGTCGAAAATCTGAAAACGAAAGGTCTTGCCACTTGTCGAAGTAGCGGTTAGAAGAATCGTGTTTAACCCTTCGGTTAGTTGGGTCGTATTAACGGTCGCAAGAACTCCGCCAGTCACCTGGGTAGTAGAATTAGCCACTTCCAACCAAGTTGAAGGAGTCCTGCCATAGCCAGCTTCAACCTTGAAATTAGCAAAATCTTTCCCCGTTATCCCTCCAAGGATTTCAACGGCCGAACCGGAGACAACTTCACGGCTTGAAGGGCTGGTAATCACCGGAGCCAAAACAGAAGAAGTCGAGGCAGAGGAAAGAGCGTAACCAGCGTCAATTCGACCGTAACCAAAGTGAAGATCTTTCCCGACCGAGCCAAGATCGACAGCGGAGCTTCGAAGAATTTGTCTGATTTCCTCATTCGTCAAGGTTGGATAAAGGCTCACCAATAAGGCAGCTAAGCCCGCCACGTGGGGAGTGGCCATAGAAGTTCCCGACATTCGGCAGTAACTGGTCCCCACCAAGGCACTACATCCCCACCCATTGGGAGCCTTAAGAGAGAGGATATCTGCTCCGGGGGCGGTCACGTCAATCTTTTCCCCCCAATTTGAAAAAGGAGCCCGATTGTCATTTGGGTCGGTGGCTCCGATGGTCAAAGCGTAATCCGCCGAAGCGGGGGAATAGTCTAGGGCGTCCGCCCCGTCATTTCCCGCCGCCACGACAATAACCATGCCCCGGTCGTGTTCATACTTAATCGCGTCATCAATCAAACTACTCTGACCAAGAGCCCCCCAACTATTTGAAGAAATCTTCGCTCCCATATCCGCCGCGTAATGCAAAGCGCCCACTGCCGCCCCTGTTGTTCCGCCCCCATTCATGTTGAGAAACTTTAAGGCCATTATCTTACTTTTCCAACTTACGCCCACCACCCCTAGACTATTGTTGCCCGCCGCGGTAATCGTTCCGGCCGTGTGAGTGCCGTGGCCATGATCATCCATCGGATCGTTATCATTGTTAATAAAGTCCCAACCGTAATAATCATCCACGTAACCGTTTCCGTCGTCATCCCGGCCATTAAGAGGGACTTCTGCGCTGTTAACCCACATGTTTTCTTTCAAATCCTCGTGGTTTCGATCTACTCCGGTATCGATACTGGCCACAATGACTGAAGTAGAACCGGTAACCTGATCCCAAGCTTTTTCAGAGTTTATTTTCTTCAATCCCCATAGGTCAGGATAAGTCTGACCCCAAGAGCCGGAGGAAGAGTAGTAAGGATCATTTGGAACTATAGAGGTTTCCACCACAAAGTTAGGTTCCGCTTCGATCACGTTTGGATCAGACCGAAGTTCTTCAATCACCCTTCCCAGTTCAAAAACCTTAGGGTCGGGCGAATCTAAGGTTTTCTTCCCTTTGTCAAGCTCGGCTTCAATTTCTTTCGTTTCTCCCTCTAGAGTAACCTTGAACCAAGAAAAAAGGTCCGCCTCTGACTTTGACTTCTGGCCTGAATTGACAACCTTCCCGAATTTTTTGACCGAATGTTTGCGAAAAATCTTACTTAAGGAGGCGATCCCGGGATTTTGGGGATTTTCTTGAACCCTGTTTCTGACTTCTCTTTTAACTTTTATAAAAATTTCATTGGAAAGAAAACGAGACTTAACGGTGGAAGTCTGGGAGGTTGCCTTTTCTTCCTTTTCTTTGGCCGCTTCTACCTGAGGATCAGAACGACTAGAAGAAAGCACAAAAACAGACCCAGTTATAAGCAGGGTTGTAAACAGAGGGATTATTAAGCTAAAATGTTTTCCCCTCTTAGCCCAAGTCATCGTGGTGTTAGCTAACAACCATTAGTTAGGTTTGTTGATTCTATTTTAGCATGATCGAGGAAAAAGTCCAATTACCTTAATAGATAAAAAGATTCAACCCTTTTAGCTTCAGAAGGGTTGAACCCTAAACAGGATCACCTCCTAGGAACCAGCAGTCCGCACGCCACGAAGCGGTTGCATGTCCCTCTCGATGTCCGCCTCCAGATCACTCAGCCACTCTTGGGTTTGGTCATCCAGCAAGCCCTGTGATCCGGCAAAAACGTTTATTTTTAATACACACCCTACGTATAGTTGAGTATTTGCTGCTTTTGTGCTATAATGCTTATATCCTATAAGAAGGAGGAGAGGAATGATCAAGGTGGAATCTTCCCGTCAGGACAAAAGGGGGTACATAGCCGTCCTAGCCTGGATTGTTGTTTCGTTGGCTGCGGGTGCGTTTTTTATGAAAACCATCACTCCCGCTGAAGAGACTATCCAAACAATCTACCCTGTTTGGATACCCTCCCACGCCGAGAAGGTCATGGAAGTTCGAAATTACATCCACCAATCCGGAGGATTTATCTCCGGCGGAACCGGAGGCATTGGTAATTTGGAGCTTCTGGTCAGCAAGGAGTACTTCCAGCAGCACTCTGCCTTCTGGCCTTACGTCTTTGTCTCAGTTGTCAAGGACCCTCCAGGTACCCCAAAATACATTATTCGCTACCTTGGACTGGAAAGCCGAGAGGCCTCTTTCGCTTGGACGTACGAAGAAACCCTATGGGCCAAACGTGCCTCCTATAACATATCTTCTGCCCAGCTCACGGATGAGGGGGTGATCTTTACTTACGATAGGGACTTGGGGGGTGTGATCTTCCTGTCTTTCTTTATTGTCTCCCCCGCCACTGGTTTAGCCATTTACCTGCTAGCAGGTCTGGTCGCTCTTGTAACCCAACGGCGAACCTAGAGGGACTACAAAAGCAAAGCGCTTTGTTCCAATGCTTTTTGGACAAAGCGCTTTTTTATCTATATTTTATAGAGCAGACCACGAAAATATACAAACTATATCAGAAAGAACTGATAATCTGTTACCAAGACGCTATCTTAGCTGAAAATATTCTCCCCAACATAAGAGCATGACGCCTAATAACCAAAAAAGAGAGAAGGCTGTTTCCCAAATGGACATATCTCCAGAAGGAACGGTTATTCCGTTCCAGACTTTCGAAAATCCTCTTGTGGCAAGACCGCTGCTTTCAGGGGACGCTCCGGTTTCAGAAGGAAACCACAAAAAGAGGCTGACATAAACTGCAAACCAAAAGTCCTGGCCACCAGTTCATCTGTTCTCCCAACCCAATAACCACAGTCCAATATAAACTGGCGGGAGAAACTCAATCGATATCCGCAAGGTTTCTCCTTGCGTACCTAGTTGTTTTAATTTTACCACAGTCAAGGAAAGGTTCAAAGTAAGCCTCCGAGGTGCCCTTGTTAGGAAGCTTAGACGAGCAGACTAACCACGCCGAAGGCGGGCGAAAAATCAACTCTGGGGTTTCTTGACCGATAAAAGAAAGGCGCCTGTTTAAGGTTGAGGAAGCTCTTCCGCAAACAGGCGCGTGGGGTTGGGCATTCGTTTTCTAGGTGATCACATCGCGAAGCGATTGCATGGCCCTCTCGATGTCCGCCTCCAGATCACTCAGCCACTCTTGGGTTTGGTCATCCAGCAAGCCCTGGTGATCCGGCAAAAACGTTTCCATCAACCATTGATGACCGCTGTCGGTGCCGATGAAAACACGGCCAGAAACGTGCGTTATCGGGCCTAGGTGTTCACGGAGTGTTTGGTCTCTGACGAAACCCGAGGGTTTCCGGTACCTCTCTAACCAGAAACCCGGTTGATCGTCCCTGCAAACGGCAATCACGTGATCGAAACCAGGTAGCAAAACATAACCTTTCAGGCCCATTTCCTTTTCTCCTTTCCCTAATTAGTGAAACGAACTATAACAAAATCAAGAAAAAATGTCAAACTATGGGTTAGTTGCGCCGTTGGTTAATGTCTTGGCGATGTTTTTCATAAAAAAGCTGGACGCTTAGCACATCCAGCTTTAGCAAGAGACTGAAAGATCTAATTGAGTAGTTTAGACTTTAGAACGCTTAACTTCCTCTCGCTGATCTCATCCTTTCCCGGCTGGCTCACCAAATACTCTTCCATTCGGGCGATCATTTGGGAAAGGTCTTCTTGGGAAATTTCCTCCTTATACCCTCGCTCACGGGCCTCAATCATATATTCGAGCAGGGGGAAGGCCCAATCACCTAGGTTTCCCCAATAATAACCCTGCTGACCACCTTGGATATAATTATCCATCAATCGGTTATACTCTTGGGGCGACCAGCGCACCGTGTCTAGAAATAGGTAGCTTTTGTCGTAGACCCGCTGCCAGTGGAGGAGCTCCTTGAAATACGAGATTTCCTTCTCCCGGAAATTCAGCCACCCTTGAAGGCTGTCTTTGTCGAACTGGAGACTAGCGTTTTTCCATTTTAAATCGGTCAGTTCATTATTTAGCTCCACTTTCTCCCAGAAGTAGCGATTCGCCTCGCTTCTCGCTTCTGAAAGCAGAACACTTTGCTTGGCTAGTTCTTGCCTCAAGGCAACCAAAGAGAAGTAGGCGATAAGATTGATAACAACCAGCACAAGAAGCAAGACGCCTATGAGGATACGTTTCATGATCCACTCTCCTTTTTATTTTTTTTATATATTAACAAACAATCGTGCTTCTGTCAATGTTATAGGTTTTACAGCTCCCCTAAGGTTTCTCCTTGTGCAGCAAAAAATCATTGAGCACTCGGGGGAATTCCGAAGTAAGTGAAAAGTTCTTTGGCAATGTCAAAAAATAGCGGCGCGGCCGTCTCGGAGCCCCACTGTGAAGATTGGGGTTCATCCAGCTTCACCAGCATCACAAAACGGGGATCCTCAACCGGCCCAAAACCAATGAAAGAGGCAATCGTTTTCTTCGGATCGTAATGACCTTCCACCGGAATCTGGGCTGTCCCGGTTTTACCCGCTACTCGATAGCCCTTCGGAATCATTCGGCGAGCCTCTCCACCTTCCACCGCCGCCACCATCATTTCCGTCATCGCCGCAGCGGTTTCTGGTTTAATCACTTGACCCGTCTCTTTTGGCTTTATCTCAACTTCCCGATCCCCAGAGACTATTTTCTTGACGATAAAAGGCTGCATCAATTTCCCCCCATTGGCAATCGCCCCCACCGCTCTCACTAATTGAATCGGCGTCACCGCCAGGCCTTGACCAAAAGAAGAAGTGGCCAGGTCTATTGGCCGCCATTCTTCATCCTCCCGTAATATCCCGCTGGTCTCTTCTTCAAGATCGACTCCAGTCGGCTTCCCAAAACCAAAATTTCGAATATAACTTAAAAACTTTTCTTTTCCAAGACTGTCCCCCACCATCACCATTCCCACATTATCGGAGTGCTGCAAGACTTCCTTCATGGTCGAGTTTGGATAGTATTTATTATTCCAAGTCGTAATCTTATAACCGCTGACTTCTCTTGGCCCAGAGCACTCGCAAACCGTTTCCGGCTTTATGACTCCCGCATCCAAACCAGCCGCCATAACAACTGTCTTAAATGTCGACCCTGGCTCATAAGTATCAGCCGCAACCGGATTTCGATACCGATCTTTATCATATTGCGACCAATGGTTTTGATCGTATCCTGGATAAGAAGCGCTGGCTAAAATCGCTCCGGTCTTTGGCTCCATCACCAACACCGACCCCGCCTTGGCCCGATATTTTCTCATTCCTTCTTTCAAATACTTCTCAACAAGGTACTGAATGCTTCGGTCAATGGTCGTGTGCAAGCTCTGACCATCTTCCGGAGGAACCGCCTTTCGAACACCCACTAATATCGGCCGGCCTAAGGCATCAATTTCCTGATTCAGCCTACCGGCTCTACCTTTCAAATACCCATCATAAAAACCTTCCAAACCAAAATATCCTTTGTCCAAACCCCTTGAATCCGACCCTACAAAGCCGGTTAGATGAGCCGCCATCGACGCCTCGGGGTAAAAACGATCTTGCTCAATTTCCCAACCAACCCCTTTGATATTAAGAGCGGCTATCTTCTCGAAATATTCCTTTGGAAGTTTCTTTTTTAATAAAACCCAAACCACGCCTGGTTGATTTAATCTACCAACTATCTCTTCTTCAATTTCCTTCTTCCGATCCTTTTCCTCCTTTTCACGATCCTCCTCTTTTTCTTCTATTGAAGCTGAAGAGGACGATTCTTCATCCTCCCCAAACTTCTCAATAACTACTTTCTGGGACTTCTCGTAATCTAAAAAAATTGGCGCAAGTTTCCCGGCAATTACTTTGGGTTCTTCTTCGATTTCCGGCAATGCCGCGTAAATAAGATACGCCGTTTTGTTGGTCACCAAGGCTGAGCCATCACTTGCTTTGATTTCCCCTCTTTTGGCGGGAATTTCCATGGCCGAAAAATGCTGGTTTTCGGCTAGGACGGCCAGCCGGTCATGCTCGACAATTTGCCAATAAAACAATCGGCCGATAACGGCTAAAAACAGCAGGATAAAAAGGATCAGTAGTAAGCTAATTCTTGTCCCGGACATTTAAAAACTGTCTTTCAAAGCGGCAATCGAAACGCTTGGATTAAAGTACTCCACCTTCTCGATCTTGACGAACCCTTGGCTTTCCGCCAACTTCGAAATTCGAGAAAGCGACCCTAGTGTTTGGAGGTTATTTTGGAGATTAATGTTTTCTTCCGACAACTTTTTAGTCAACAGTTCGTTTTGTTTAATTCTTTCCCCTTCGGTCGCTAATTTATTGACGATAAAAAGTTGGGCTAAGCTGAGAATGATTATGGAGATAAATAAAAACGACAGTGCCAACTTAGAGGTAAAGACAAAATGACTTACCTTAGTCTTTCTCCGATTGATAATTTCCTTAGATTTTGCGATGTTGATATCTTTAAAACGCTCTGTCATGACAACTTACCTCAACTTTTCCGCCACCCTCATCTTGGCGCTTCTGGCTCTAGGGTTTTCCTGAATTTCTTTCTCTGAGGGCACCAAAGGTTTTTTGGTTAAGACAAACAGTTCTTCTTTTTCCTGAGCGTCCTTAAAAAACTGCTTTACCAAACGATCTTCGAGAGAATGAAAACTGATCACCACCAACCTTCCTCCCGGCTTAAGAACTTCCAGAGCTTGGGGTAAAGCCGATTTTAGATTGTTTAGTTCGTCATTAACGGCGATTCGTAGAGCCTGAAAAACTCTCGTGGCTGGGTGGATTTTTACCCCCCTGCCTTTAAAACCAACCGCTTGCTCAATAAGAGTCGCTAACTGAGCTGTCGTTTCGATCTTTTTGTTCAAGCGGCTGGTGACGATAGCACGAGCCAAACGTCTCGATAAAGGTTCTTCACCCAGTTTAGTAAAGAGTTCATAAAGTTCTCCTTCATTTAAACCATTAATTAGATCCGCGGCAGTTACCTTTAAGCCTGGGTCCATCCGCATATCCAAAGGCTGCTCTTTTCGAAAACTAAAACCTCGGGTTGAGTAATCGAGTTGGAAACTCGAAATTCCCAGATCAAAAAGCACTCCTGAAACTAAGGAAAAGTCATTTTTTTCCGCAATGTCTTTAAGGTTTGCAAAGTTCCCGGAGACTAACTGAAATCTCTCTGTCTTTACCTCCTCAGAGCTCTCCTGTAAAGGTAACTTTCCGACACACTCTTCCAAGGTCTTTCGGGCGATCGTTAAAACTTCCGGGTCCGTATCCAGACCCAAGACTATTCCTCCGTTTTGAATAATCTCACAGGAATGGCCTCCTGCTCCAACCGTCGCGTCCAGATACTTTTCGTTCGGGACAACATTTAAACCCTGAATTGATTCTTGTAAAAGGACAGGTTGATGAATCTCATTCATATTCCTAAGCCGGTCAGCTTCTCGGCAATTTCTTCGCTAGTACTTTCTGATCTTTGGCGATATTGTTCCCAGCGCTGACTGTCCCATATTTCAATTCTCTCTCCCACCCCCACTATCGTAACCTCGTTTTTTACCGCCGCAAAGTCCCGCAGGTAGCTGGGAATCATCGCTCGACCAAGCTGGTCAAAAGTTACTTCCATCGCTCCGGAAAGAAGGTGGCGGCTAAAAGATCGGGCATCGCTTTGAGTTAAGGGCAACTGCGCGAGCTTCCCCCAAAGTCCCTCCCAAGAAGACTTGGGATATAAAAATAAACAACCGTCTAATCCTCGAGTCACCACCGCCCCCTCTTCCAATTGCGCTCTAAACTTTTTAGGTACTGACAATCTCCCTTTATAATCAACGCTGTGTTGGTACTCTCCAATAAACACCCCGCGACCCTCCAGCTCTTATCCACTTTTTACCACTTTTTACCACTAGATATATAATATTACCCACCTTGACTCCCTGTCAAGGGTCTGGCATGGCGAATTTCTTTAACCATCCATTACTATAAGACAATCAGAAAACCATCTTGCCGAAAACCTATTAGCCTTATAATCTGGGAATCCATTTAACGGTAATATTCTCGAATAGGCAGAAGCGCTAATTGGATCCCCGCCTCCGCGGGGATGACTCCGATCAAATCCCGACTTAATCGGGACAAGTCGGAGAGGATAAAGGAAAATTTTCAGCCAGCTTCAGAAAACCCTTGCTTGACTTTTTGAGTTGTTACATATAAACTATGGAAAATCAAATCCTAAACGGAGGAAGAAGAGTGACAACCGATGTAAAAATGACAAAAGAAGAGGTGTGGGATAAGATCGTCGAACTTGTGGCCGAGAGGGGTTGCATCGAAGACCTGAGCCGGATCACTCAAGAAGCTAGCCTTTCGGGCAAGGACGATCGGGAAAATCTCGAATTCGATTCTCTCGGCCTCGCTGAGCTCACAATGGCAATCGAAGATTGTTTTAACATTTCCCTCAACGACGAGGAACGCCTCGGCAATTTGTCCTCTCTTGGAGAGTACTACAAGTACATCCTTGAACTGCTCGGCGACAGAGTCGCATAAAACATTCACCATCAAGCCGGTTAATCTTCCTTGGTTAACCGGCTTTTTCTTTACTCACCCAAAAAGGAGAAGATCAGTCATGAGTCTAACCTTTAAAGAGATTAGAGGAGTCCTTGCCCGAATTTGGGGGCTTTAGGCTGAGGTGTCCTACCTAGTAAAACTCCGAGGTGTGCTAGCAAATCTTGGTCATCAAGTAGTTATCCAATTCTTCGATCTTAATTCGATCTTGAGTCATCTGATCCCGATCCCGCAAGGTTACGGCATTATCTTTCAGAGTTTCAAAGTCGACAGTCAAACAATAAGGCGTCCCAATCTCATCCTGACGCCGATAGCGACGGCCGATTGAGGCCACTTCATCGTAAGCGACAAACCAAATTGATTGATAACGCTGATAAAGGTCTTTGGCAACTTTTATCAACTCTTCGTCTTTCACTAACGGTAAGATAGCTAGTTTCACCGGCGCGATTTTTGGGTCCAAGGCCAAAAACACCCGAGTCTCGCCTTCTTCTTTGTTGGCCGCCGGGGCCTTCTCCTCTCGATAAGCGTCAACGAAGAAGGCCAAGAAAGCCCGATCTACCCCTACCGAAGGTTCAATCACGTAAGGAACAAATTTTTCTTTCGTTTGTTCGTCAAAGTAACTTAAATCTCTTCCCGAGAATTGGCCGTGTTGGCCAAGGTCAAAATCTCCCCGATTGGCGATTCCTTCCAACTCTTTGAACCCGCCGAAAGGAAAATTATATTCCACATCGGTGGCCGCCTTGGCGTAATGGGAAAGCTCATCCTTCTCATGGTCTCTCAAGCGCAGATTCTCTTGTCTTATTCCGTGGCGGGCAAACCAGTCAAATCTGACCTTTCGCCAATAATTAAACCACTCCTTATCGCTGCCAGGCTTAACGAAAAACTCCAACTCCATCTGCTCAAACTCTCGGGAACGAAAAAGGAAATTGCCGGGGGTGACTTCGTTGCGGAAGGCCTTGCCGATTTGGGCAATCCCAAAGGGGATCTTTTGCCGGGAAGAAGCTAAAACATTGCTAAAATTGATAAAAATTCCTTGGGCGGTTTCCGGCCGAAGATAAGCCAAAGAGGAGGCGTCTTCAACCGGCCCGACATAAGTCTTAAACATCAGGTTGAACTGACGCACTGAGGTTAGATCACCGCCACAATTAGGGCACTTTACCCCTCTTAATTTCTCATTCAAGTCTTTCACCACCTCCGGGTGAGCCGCTAAAGCGTGTTCCTCAACTACTTCTTCATCTCTCGAAGGAAGTTTTTTCTTTTCGATTTCTTCAATCAAATGATCGGCTCGGTAGCGTTTCTTACACTTCTTACAATCAACCATCGGATCAGTAAATTGGCTCACGTGCCCCGAAGCTTCCCAAACTTTTGGGGACAAAATTATCGCGCTGTCTAACCCAGCCACCTCGCTTCTTTCCTGAACGGTCGCTTTCCACCAAGCTTTCTTGATATTGTTTTTCATTTCCACGCCCAACGGACCGTAATCCCAAGTTCCCCCCAAGCCACTGTAAAGCTCGGAACCGGGGTAGACAAAACCGCGGCGTTTAGCCAGAGAAGTAATTTTTTCCATTAAATCCATGACGTTAAGCCCCAAATTACAAAAACAATTAACAAGTAATATTAGATTCAAAAACGCATTGATTAAAGATTAATGATTTATGACTAAGGAATGTTTCTTCCCTCTTTAATCATTAATCGTTATTCATTAATCAAATTTCGGTTATTTGGATTTTGAATTTGGTGCTTTATCGGCCATCAACTCTTTCCACAAATTTCGCCGATTTCAGTTCTCTCTCCAACAAAAACTCCAGATAATCTCTTAGCTGCTGTTCGAGTTCCATTCCCAAAGCTGACGGAATCCGAAGTTTTTCAACCTGATTCCAAGGCTCACCCTGAAGAAAACGAAGGACCTTGATTGCTTCGGCAGAAACCGGGCGAGAGTCTGGATCTATATTAACACATCCGGAGCAAACAATTCCACCTAGAGATTGACTGAATCGGTTGTTGTCGGGAAACAAAATCCGGAAGCATTTAACGCAATTGGTTAGTTGGGGTCGAAAACCAAAGTAATTTAAAAGCTTAATTTCAAAAGCCCTTAAACTGGTTTTGACTTGAGAAAAGTCCTTTTCTTCGTTCACACTCCCTAACACAGTCAAAAGCAGCTTAAAAACCTGATTGTTTTCCTGATTTTCCTGGGCAAATTGATCAACCAACTCAACAACATGATAAGTGTAACTAACCAGCTTCAAATTTTCGCGAATCCGCCGAAAAGGGTTGATTACTTGAACCTCGGTCAAAACATCCATGTTTCGGCCCTCAGCCAGTAAAAAAGCCCCGTGATTGAAAAGCTCAACATTTCCGCCTTTGCGGCTTTCCATTTTCCTCACACCTTTAGCAATCGCCGTAATTTTGCCTTTGTTTTTGGAAAAAATCGTGAGGATTCGATCCGCTTCACCAAAGTCTTTTCTTTTCAAAACCACACCCTCTGTTTTGTAGGTTGCCATACGCTCATTTTCCCATAGCCTTAAGTGGAATTCAAGCGAACAAGATCAAGACTTTTTGATTAACGATTATTGAGTTCTTTGATTAATGATTACTTATTCCTCCCCATGATTCTTTAATCACTAATCCTTATTCATTAGTCATGGTTTAATCCAGCCAGTCATGGCCCAAACACAAAAAGTTTATATCCCACAAAATTCACGACCATGGAAACACCGGTGGCCGTAACTTTGCCAAAATTCGCCCAAAGCTTTGGCGCCATCTTTTCTTTACCGGGAAAAGCCTTTTTAAATATCTTTCTGGGACGAGGAACGTAGGTGCTGATAAAATAAAATATGGCGGTATTAATTAAGGCCCCGGTAATGGTTACCAAATAAAAAGGGGCCGCTTCTGAAATGTATTTTTGAGAGGACTGGAAAGTCCAAAGATGATTTAATAAAAAACTGCTGGTGGCAACGATACTGAAAGAGGCCAAATTAAAAAATATCAGCGGCTTGCCTTTGTATATTTTCGTCGTCCACATCGCCACGTTGACCAAAAAGAGGTCTAGCCCAGCGTTAAATCCGCCTACCAAAATAAAGCGGATAACTTGCGTAACTAACACATCATCCACGGACCCTCCTTCTAAAATTTCCTAAACTAGTCAAACACTTTCTATTAACTACAGCTATTAAATGGTGTGTTGTGACGAACATCATTAAGTACGCTAACGGCAAGGCGGGGAGAAAAAGCCTTGAGAAATCAACATTAGCCCCTAGTCCTGCCATTAAAGCGTGATACAGAATAAGCAGAACACTGCTAGATACTTAAATTGTTTAAAACGCCAGTGAGTCCAAAACCCATATAGAATAAATACAGGAAGTACTAAGAAAAACCAGTAAGTAAGAAGAGTATGAAAAAACTTTGCTAAATTAACTAAAGAATTAAAGTAACCTTCTGAAGGAGAATTAGGCTTAATGCCAAAACAATATGAATTTTCACTTTCTTTGCACCCCGAGGTATAGACATCGTGAACTGTTTGCACTAGATTAGTCATATTTGAAGCAGCGTAGGTAAATGGATCGTTAAGAATATACTTTATCGAAAGCGAGTTTAGCTCCCGGTTCAATCGCTTGATCTCTTCTGGCGTTGGAGAAAACATGTTGTAGTTGTTCATACAGGCCAAAAAATCTGGTTTTTCTGGTAGTGTTTTACAATAATTCAAAGTTGCAGTAATCTTTGAATAACGGGGATCCTCCGCTGGAATTAAGTTGTACCTGTTATCTTTCAAGGGAGTCGCGTCATAACGCATGAAGTTATTGATAATGTTACGTGCCGAGACAATGCTAACGCCTGGGTAAGAAAAACGGAGATAGTTCCCTAAAGAATACATGACTATAAAAAGAGTGGTTAAGATCAGAATTGTCAGTGAAACGACTAGATACAAACGGGCTAATTTCTTTCGATATAAAGATACCGCGGCGATAGTAATAGAAAGTGGCAGAAAAAGAAAGGTGTTAAAAGGTCTGTTCAGAACAGAAATAATTAAAACTGACGAAATCATTAAACCTAGTAAAAACCGCGGCTTTTCCGTCACTTCAACAAACAGAACCACTAATAAAAGGAAAGAAAAAGTAGCTACGGTTTCCGTTAATTCAGCCTTTTGTAAGAAAAAACTATCAATCGAGAATAAGAAAAGAAAAATAGAAATCCCAATTAACCAAATATTCTTTGTTATTCTCCTAGCAACTAACCAAAGTAAAAGTAAGTTCAACCCACCAAGAATTGATTGAAAAACATACAGATTAAGATACTGAGGTGCTTCTGGATAACCAAACAAATAAAGGATTATAGGGTAAAGAGGAGTTCTCTCAATGTTAAAAAAATTAACAGGGTTTTCAAAGATTCTTCTACCCCACTCAGCATAACTAATAGCGTCATAAAACTTAATAAAATTAGGATTGTGTACCCAAAAAAAGTAATCTTGAACTACTTTAACCACAAGTGCAGAAGAGATAAGCAAAAACTCCTTGCTTAAAAACAAAATCCCCCAGGGTAAACTTGGTAAATTTTTGAAAACTAAGGCTGGCATAAACATTTTACATACTACCATATAGCTAGTTTGGCTGCAATAAATTTTTAGTCCAAAATACTTTTTTGTCAAATAAAACGCTTGTTCGATAATCAACAATTTGGTAAACTTACTAATGTTATCATCCATACTTTTTTATTGGGGAGGAATAATGGTAAAAGTTAAAAATGTGATAATTATTGGGGCTGGACCAGCCGGATTGGCCGCCGGTTACGAATTGGCTAAGGCCGGAGTCAAAGTCAAAATTCTAGAAAAAAATTCCCAAGTCGGCGGACTTTCCCGAACCGTTAATTTTAAAGGCTATCGATTTGACGTCGGACCCCATCGGTTCTTTACAAAAAATGACGAGGTGAAAAAGCTTTGGTCTGACCTTTTAGGCAAAGATTTCATAGACGTTAACCGCCTAACTCGCATCTTCTATAAAAATAAATTTTTCTTTTACCCTCTAAAACCTTTTAACGCCTTATTTAACCTAGGTTTTTTAGATACTAGTTTGGCAGTCTCCAGTTACGGCTGGGCTAGAATCTTCTCTCGAAACAGAGAAACAATTACCTTCGAAGATTGGGTCACTCAGAAATTTGGAAAAAAGCTTTTTGACACCTTCTTTAAAACCTACACTGAAAAAGTCTGGGGAATTCCCTGTGATCAGATCGGAGCAGAGTGGGCCGGCCAAAGAATCAAAGGCTTAAGTCTTTTAGAAGCCATGAAGAAGGCTTTTCTTGGCTCTCGAGGATCAAAAGCGAAGTCATTGGTCGAAAAGTTTCAATACCCAGTTAACGGAGCAGGAATGATGTATGAAAAAATGGCCCAAGTTATCAAAGAAAACGGCGGGGAAATTCTTCTAAATCACGAGGTGACGGCTCTTAGTCGGGAGAAAAAAAGCCTCACTGGGGTGGTGGCTAAAAACGCCGGTAAAGATAAAACCTTTACCGCTGACGCTTATCTGATCAGCGCTCCGGTTACCGAGATGGTTAGTCATCTAAACCCAGAAGCGCCAACTGAAGTTAAAACCGCGGCCGATAAACTTTATTACCGAGATCATCTGACCGTCAATCTTGTTATCAATCAGCCTCAAATATTTCCAGACAACTGGATTTACGTCCATTCCAAAAATGTTCAGATGGCCAGACTATCCGATTACAAAAATTTTAGTCAAAAAATGGTCATTGATTCCAAAAAATGCGCTGTCTCCGTGGAGTATTTCTGCTTCAAAGACGATGATATTTGGAAGAAGTCAGATAACGATCTGATTGAGTTGGCGAAAAAGGAACTAGAAGTAATGGATCTGGTTAAACCCCAGTTGGTTGAAGACGGCTTCGTTATCAGGGAAACCGAAGCCTACCCGACTTATTATCTAGGCTTTGCGCCTCACTTTAACAAAGTTAAAGAGTTTATCGACTCCTTTGATAATCTTCAGATGATCGGCCGAGCGGGGATGTATAAATATAACAATCAAGACCATTCTATTTACACCGGCTTGTTGGCAGCGCGGAATTTGCTGGGGAAAAACTACGATCTTTGGGCAGTAAATAATGACGCGGAATATTTGGAAGAAGATAAGAAAAATTCTAAAGTCAAAACACCAATTACCACATAAATCACAATAACAAAGTCCTAATTTTTAAACATTTTGCAGGACTTACGCGCCTGTCGTTCCCGCGAAGCTTGTCCTAAACTCAGGTCGGGAAGCGAGAATCCAGAGTAAATTGATTGGATTATCCGGTCAAGCCGGATAATGACATTGAATGCAAGCGCGTAACTCGTGATTTTGATAACTTGAATCTAAGGATTATTTTCGTTAGAAAATATCGCTTTAGGTAGATATTTGGCTATTTTGATTTTGGATTTGTTAAGTTTAGGAAATTTTTAATACTTTACTCTAACTTCTCTGTCTGTCGTCAGAAAAAACCTTTCTTTCTCTTTCCCATTAATCCTAATTACCACTTCCGGCCCGCTCGTTCCAGGCTGTTTTTGCATCAAGAGTTTATAATCTTGCCCCTTTTGGATTTTGAAAGGTAATTTATAAGTAGCCGTCATGGAACCGGTGCCTAAGGCGATAACGCGCATATGGGTATAATAGACGCTTTTATTTAAGTCCTCCCCGCTAAAAACTTCTTTCCACGAAGCCTCGCTTGAAATCAAACTGCTCCCCTTAGGTACGAAAAAGCGCATCCAGCCAAAGTAATTAGCGTTTAACCATCCGTCAACCGGTTTAGGATTTTTTAGGGTTACCGTCACCTTTTTCGTGACCGTCCCATCGGATCCGATTTCAATATCTTGATCTATTTTCTCGGTAATGTAAAGATTTGACTTCCTTCCGGCAAAATTGCTGTTGTTCACGTGCAAATAATCCCCATCATAATCCTTGATCCTTCCGGCTAAATTATATTTTTCCAAAACTTCTTGGGTTTGGGAATCGTGAACATAAGCTAAAATATGCTTTTCTTGAGCTTGTTCCAGAATCAGGTTTAGCAAGGGTTGCCATTTCTCTTGAGGCGAGTTTAGAATGTTGCTAAGCATGGCATCCATCAGATCGCCAATAATCTCTTTTCGAGCTTCCTTGCCGAATTCGTTCAAGGTTCCCCAAAGCTTATTTTCCGCATAAAGTTCAAGCTTATAGACCACATCCGGCATCCCCTCTTCACTAATCTCCGCCGAAAAAGTTTCTTTATACTTTTTGGTAGTCACCGGGCCAGTTACTTCCAGCAAACTTCGAACAAATTCTGTATCTAGGGCAATGATCCCGTCGATGTCTTGTCTCGAGGAAGCTTTATCATAAAATTTTTCCACTTCTTTCATAGAAATCAAAAAATCCGGAGAAAGATTGGAATCGCGCAAGTTATAATCGTCCATTTTCAAATAATCTTTTATGGCTTGGGGAGTCGGAAAATCAGCCACGATATCCTTTTCCAAGTTATAGATATCGTCACTTTTAACATCCGTCAGTTGTCCCTGGGCCACTCTGGCAATCGCGTAAGAAGTCAGAAAGCCTCCCGTCGCCCGAAGCTCCTTATCATTTTGAAACAGGATAAAATAAGTCTTCGGGTCAGGTTCTCCAAGAGCGGAGGGGAGAACCGCCAAAACCTGCCTAATTTCAGGCATGTAAGAGCCAACATAATCCACGCCTTTTTTTGCTTCCGCTAGAAGTGATCTTATTTTATACCCTTGAAATTCCTCCGGGTAGCGATTAGGGTTGATGTGGTCCACTTCCGATCGAACTATCTTTAGTTTCGTTTCGATCTCATCTAACTTTGGCATTATCTTAGGAATAATTCGGACAATCTTATTTACTTTACTCTGAGCCGTATCCTC
The DNA here is from genome assembly GCA_020060105.1 of Candidatus Woesebacteria bacterium. Classification (GTDB taxonomy): domain Bacteria; phylum Patescibacteriota; class Microgenomatia; order Woykebacterales; family 2-01-FULL-43-14; genus JAGVAV01. The sequence continues at coordinate 20,145 of JAGVAV010000001.1, forward strand.
ACTCGCTACTCCCTTCAAACCCAGAGTGTCCGCAAAGGGAATCAGAGACTCGGTAATAATCAGCCCGGCGTCGATAGCGCTCTCTCCCGCTTTAAGTGCGTGCTCGGCGTCTGAGTAATAACTGCCGAGCCAAGGGATGAATTTGATCGGAACAAAAGGTCTTAGGCGCTCTTCAGTTTTGCTAACCTCCTTTTTTAAGTTCGTTAGTTCTTCCTGAACAACCAAAACATTCTGATCATTAATAGCCGTATTAACTTTTTTGGCTTGAGCAACCGTCGCTTTTACCTGGTGGTTAAGCTCCTCCATTTTGGGGGAGTAGAAAAAGTAAAGAATTACCCCCAAAACAGCCAAAGCCGCGGTGGAAATACCCGCCCAAAGAGCAAATTTTTTCCAAAAATTTTTATCTCTAACTAACTTTACTAATCGTTGTTTAAAATTAGTTACTCGAGGTTGATACTGAATAGTTTCAATGGCAGTCATCTTAACCGGCTCCTTTCCCTTTAATTATGGCTGGAATGGTTTTTAACATTATCTCAAAATCATAAATTAAAGATCTTCTCCTAACGTAAGCGACATCCATCTTAATCCTTTCATCAAAATTGATCTCACTTCTCCCGCTCACCTGCCAATATCCGGTTACGCCCGGCTTAACTAAAAGAAGATTTTTGATCAATTCTTTAGTGTAGGGGTAGGTTTTTTGTTGATCAACTAATTCCTTAGCCAGATAAGGACGCGGGCCGACAATACTCATATCCCCCCTGAGGATATTGTAAAACTGGGGAATCTCGTCAATGCTATACTTTCGGATGAATCTACCGATTCGAGTAATTCTTGGATCATTTTTTAACTTAAAACTGTTCTTTTTATATTCTTCTAGTAATTTGGGATCGGACCAAAGAATTGCGTCGGCGTTTTGAACCATCGAACGAAACTTATACAGTGGAAATTCCCGGCCATCCTTACCCACTCTTTTGTGGGAATAGATTATCGGCCCTGGAGAATCCAGCCTGATCAATATCCCTACCATTAGAAGCAAAGGTGAAAGTAAGATTAAACTGGCCGCTGAACCCAAAACATCAATTGCTCTCTTAGAAAAATCGTAGAGCATAAAACCCTCTAAAGATACCTTTCCTTTCCTTCTTCTTTCAGTTTCTCGACAAGTTTTTTCACATCTTGAGCCCTTTCTCGAGGGCACACCAGCAAAGCGTCTTCGGTGTCAATAACCACAATATTTTCCAGGCCAACCAAAGCGACTAATCGATTGGACGCATGAACCAAGCAACTTTCAGAATCAAATGATATTAAATCAGAATCCTGATTTCCAATCAAAGTATGAGTTCCCCGATTAGTTGGCGAGACTTCATGCAAGACCGCCCAATCCCCCACGTCATTCCAACCAAAATCCCCCGGAATCATCAAAATGTTATCCGCCTTTTCCGAAACGCCTTTATCAAACTGGGTATCTACCGCTCTATCATAAACAGATCTTACAACCTCCCTTTCTTTGTCTTTCCCGATATTTTCCTCAATCTTCTTTAATTCTTTGCCAAGCTTTGGGAGATACTGATTAATAGTTCTTAAGACAACCTCCGCTCGGTAAGTATAAAGATTGGCGTTCCAAAAGTACTCCTTAGTCGCAATAAAAGCTTGAGCCGTGGCTAGATCGGGCTTTTCGGTAAAACCCTGAACGGTAAAAATCGGCAAACCGCCCATTTTTCTTAATTCGTCATCACTGTGTATATAGCCTAAACCGGTATGGGGAAAGGTAGGATAAACTCCAATGGTCACAAGGTAATCACCGCTATTTGCCGCCTCTAAAGCCGCTCTGACAATCTTTCTAAATCTTCCCTCGTTGTCAACTAGATGATCTGCAGCCAAGTTAACAATTACTGCTTCTGGGTCGCGAACTTTAATATAAGTTGCTCCAAAACCCATCGCTAAGGCGGTATTTCGGCCAAAGGGTTCAACGACGAGGTTTTCTTCCGGCAGTTTCGGCAACTGTTTTTTTGTCTCCTCAACGTGATCCTGGGTCGTCACCACAAAAATGTTTTTCCACGGAATCAGCGGAGCGATTCTCTCGGCCGTTTCTTGGAGCATAGTTTTTTCATTACTGACCAGCTTCAAGAGATGTTTTGGTTTAACTTTTCTTGACTTTGGCCAAAGACGGCTTCCACCACCCCCAGCGAGAATTAAGGCATAACTATGTTGTTTCAAGTCCATATTGTTACCCCAAAAAAATCAAATTTTCTTTGATTAAAAATTAAATGATTTATGATTAACGATTGTTTACTTCTCTTATCCTTAAAATAAACTCTTTAATCCTTAATCTTTAATCATTGAGCACTAGTTTTTGCATTTTTCAAGTCCAAATATTTTTCCTCAACGAACCTTTTTATCTTTTCTTTGAATTGTTCCTTATCAAACTTCTCAGCTTGCTTTCGACAAAGACCTGGATCGTATTTTTCCGGATTGAAATTTTTGACCGTGTTAATCAAAGCTTTGCTGTTTTGAGGAAAGAAAAATCCGCCAGTTTCGCCAGGTAGTATTGATTCTAACACACCGCCGGCCTGGTAGGCAATAACTGGTTTTCCGGCTGCCATGGCCTCCACTGGAACAATCCCAAAGTCCTCATGAGCGGCAAATATCACCGCCCGGCAACGGCTTAAATATTCAAGCAAAGACTGATCGCTGATTCGGCCTAGAAACTCAACGTTAGCTTTAGCCATTTTCTTCAAACGCCCCAGTTCCAAACCCGAACCAGCCACCTTTAAGGGCAGGCCTAGTTGATTAAACGCCTCAACGATCAAATCAACCCTTTTATGAGCGACTAATCGGCCGTAGGTAAAAAAATACTCCCCCCTATTCGATTCAACCTTAAGAAATTTCTTAATATCCACCGGGGGATACACCACCTCGGCTTCACAAAGGTAGTGTTTTCTGACTCTTCCTTTTGTTTCCTCTGAGTTTGCCACGTAATAATCAACTAATCCCGCCGCGGATTTATCCCAACCCCTCATTAGAGAATAAACTTTGGGCATGAAAGGAAAAATTTTCTTGATCTTCTGATGGTCTAGCTCCGTGTCGTAGCCATATAAGTAACGGGGAGGGGTGTGGCAATAACAAATGTGCAAAGAATAAGGATAGCCCCGAGCGTAGTGAGCGGCGTAAGAACTCGAACTAATAATCACGTCGTAACCACTTAATTTTAAATATCGAAAAGCGAGAGGATAAAAAAGGAAATAAGGTTTGGCTAAAGCTTTCTTAAGGGGTAGCTTCTGCATCCAAGTCGTTCGAATCTTCATCCCCTGATCTTCAAATCCCGCTTTTTGCATCTCTTTTTTTAGATAAAAAGAAGTAAAAATTGGGGCTTGGGGCCAAATTTCATGCAAGGCCTCTAAGACCTTTTCCGCCCCGCCATATTGATATAAGTAATCATGAACAATTGCAAGCTTCATAGTAACCCCGCGGGTCATTGCGAGTCCGCCAGCCCCGATTGGATCGGGGCGTTGGCGGACGTGGCAATCTCAAAAATTCTATTTAACAACCTCATCGTATAAATCCCTAAAAGTTGGATTAACTTTGCTTATAAGATCTAGTTTCTTTCTCCTCGAACCTGACTTTATCTGTTTTTCTCTTTCTATAGCTAAATTGATTTCGCTAAAAATTTCATAATAAACTAATTTGTTCACATTATATTTGGAAGTAAAACTAGAAATCAGTTTTTCTTTATGCTTAAAAACCCTTCTAATTAAATTGTTAGTGACACCTGTATAAAGAACAGTATTGGCCTTGTTAGTGATTAAGTAAACATAGTACGGTTTTTCTTGCATACGGTCTAAGAGATTGCTTCGTCTCCGGCTTTGCTACAGTACCATTTCGGTACGTAGCTTTGCCGGATCCTCGCAATGACAAGAGTATGGAGCTGTCGTTGCGAGTTGTGAAATACCCGAAGCAATCTCAAGCGCTCAAGATCGCTTCGACACTACGCGTCTCGTAGTAATAAAGAAACACTATTTCAATGCCTCATTATAGACCCTTAACGTCTCTTCCGCCATTTTTCGCCAACTAAACTCCGCTGCTCTCTTCAATCCTTTCTCAACCATTTCCCGCCGCAAGTCCTTATCAGAAATCACTTTCTGAATTTTCTCCGCCATATCAGTAGGGGAGCAGGGATCGAAATATAAAGCCGCGTCAGCCCCAACTTCAGGCAGACAGGAAGCATTCGAAGCCACCACCGGTAAACCTACCGCGAACGATTCTAACATCGGAATGCCAAACCCTTCCGACAAAGAAGGAAAAACATAAGCTTCGGCTGCCTTATATAATACCGCCAAATCCTCGTCCGGCACAAATCCGGGCAAAATTACCCGATTTTTTAACCCCAGCACCTTTACCCGCTCGGCAAGTCGATCATAAAAACTGCTTCGCGTGCACGGATTAATGAGCTTAACCTTTGGATCCATTAATTTCAAAGCCTCGAGTAATCGATCAAGATTCTTATAAGGATAAGCGTTACCAACATAAACTAGGTAAGGCCGAGTCAAGCCGTATTTATAAAGAATTTGCCTAACTTTTCCCTCGCTTACCGCCTTTCTCCCCCATTCAGCGAAAACCTTATCCGCCGCTTCGTAAGTAACTCTAATTTTGTCTTCCGCCACGTCAAAACTAGTCATTAATTTTTGTTTCGTAAAGTTGGTTGGAACAATTATTTTTCTTGAACGATTAACGGCCAAAGAGATCACCCCTTCATAAACTTTATGCTTTAAATAATAAACTGGTAACACTCTAGTCGTGGAACTCGCTCCATAGTATTCATTCTTAGTTAAGTCGTGGATGGTCACGACAAAAGGTTTTGAAGAAAAGATGGAAATGTTAAAGTGAGGAAAGTGCATCAGGTCAACCCTTACTTGATTAATCTTTAAAGGCATTAGTAACTGCTCTTTGAGAGAATACCAACGGGCATCAGCCAAAACCTTAGCAAAATTCGGGTTTCTTGGTTGAAAGAGGTAGTAATTACTCTTTCTTAAGAAAACAACGTATTTGTTCTCGTGATCTATTTCCTGAAGCTGTTCCAGCAACTTTTCAACATAGCGCCCGACCCCCGTACCCTCGGGACCCAAGAACCGGGCATCAATTCCGATACGCACAAAAACCCCCTAAAATAAAGCACCAAATCACAAGTACCAATAACCAAATAAATTCAAATGATCAAGTTCAAAACGTTTAAAATCTTGAATTTGATTATTGGAATTTAAATACTATTTGGTCACTTGGATTTTGAATTTTGTTATTTTTAGCATCTACCCTCTCTTAAATCTATTAAGCACTAGCGCTCCCCAGCATCTAAAATTAATCCCCACCATCACTATTTTAGTCTGCCATCTTGGATAGACTAAAGAATAATGCTTGTGGTAAAAAATATGCATCGCCCGGTGAAACTCTTTAACTAACCTGGGATTACTTTTAGCTCCCCAACTGGCCTTTTTATGATGAATTATTTTGGTCGCCGGGTGATACATTATCTTCCAACCCGCCTTTTTAAATCGATAGGCCCAATCAATATCTTCCCCATACATAAAAAACTCTTCGTCAAGTAATCCTACTTGATCCATCGCTTCTTTTCGAACCAGAAAAAAGGCCCCCATTGGACAATCTATTTCATAAGTCCCCTCCTCGGGCAAAAAGGTCAGGTTATATTGAGCAAAAAAACTGCTGCGAGGAAAAGCCTTGGCTAAAAAAAGCATATGCCAAAGCGACCGGGCGGGAGTAGGGAAACTTCGGCGGCAAGCTCGGTCTAATTTTCCGTTGGGCAACTCCACTCGGCAGGTGCTTACCCCTAACTCCGGCCGACTTTCCATAAAATCAGTCATGACCTTGAAAGTTTCAGGCAGGACAATCGTATCTGAATTTAAAAGTAGAGCGTACTTTGTTTTCACCAACCTTAAGGCTTGATTATTCGCTTTGGAGAAACCAAGATTTTTGCGGTTTTCCAAAACCGTCACTAAGGGAAAGTCTCTTCTCACCATCGTTACTGAATCATCTTTCGACGCGTTGTCAACCACGTAAACCTTAATCGCTACTCCAACAGAGCGAAAAACAGAATCAAGGCACTGCTTTAAAAGCGCCTTGGTGTTGTAGTTAACGATGATGACCGATAGATCAACTTGATTAGATAACTTTTTCATAAATAGATAAAATTCCAAATTCAAAATCTCACACGAGTTACGCAATTACCTCTAGTTGTCATTCCCGATTCGGCTGTGCCGGATCAAGTCAAGGGCAGGTTTTAATCGGGAATCCGCTACCTTTGTCACTCCCAGATTGGCTGGGAATCCACACAAATGATTCTCTCTAGACTCCTGGTACGTTAGAACCCTTGACATCGAAGCGAAAACCTAAAGGAATTAACTCTTGTTGAAACCGTAAGTTGCAAGTATCGGTATCCATAGTTCTTACGTACCCCGCTTCCGCGAGAATGACATACGCGTAACTCTTGATCTCAAACTACAAACAATTCTTAAATATTTGAATTTTGTTATTGAATATTATTTGGTTATTTGGATTTGGTGCTTGGAATTTTATTTTAATACTTCCACCAACTCTTCCCCCGTCACCGTCGCCGTTCCTAACTTGCCAACAACAATACTTGCCGCGTAGTTGGCAACCTCCGCCGCTTCCGCAAAACTCCCTCCAGAAGCTAAAACCAAAGCCAAAGCGGCTACTACCGTATCCCCCGCTCCGGAAACATCATAAACTTCCCGAGCCAAAGCAGGAAAATCCCTTATTTGGCCAAGTTTGTTCTTTTCCATTAAACTCATTCCCTCTTCGCTTCGGGTTAGTAAAACCGCCTCGCATTTTACCAGGCTAAAAAGCGTCTCCACCGATCTTAAAAGAGTCTCGGAGTCAATAATTTCCATCTTACTGGCGACATGGGCTTCTTTCTTGTTCGGAGTTATTATCGTCGCCCCAGCGTACTTCGAAAAAACACTCCCCTTAGGATCTACCACCACCGGAATCTTTTTCAAGCCCGCCTGGTTTATTATTCCTTGAGAAAGTCTAGGGGTCACCACCCCTTTTGAATAGTCGGAAATAACCACTACCTCAACAGAGTCGACCAAGTCTTTAAATTTTTCCAGCAACTCTTTTTCTATTCTTGAGCTAATCAGATCTTTCGACTCTCGATCAATCCGAAAGAGTTGCTGATTGCGCGCCATCACCCTGGTCTTTAAGGTCGTTGGACGCCGATGGTCAACTACTAAACCTTCTTTACCAATGTTATTCTTTTCAAGCGTTAAGCTAATCTTCTTTCCCGAGGAATCGTCTCCCACAACCCCAAGGAGACAAACTCTACCGCCCAAAGACCTGACATTGGCCGCGGTATTAGCGGCGCCGCCTAAAACGTAAGTTGAACGTTCGATCTCAATTATCGGCACCGGCGCCTCTTGGGAAATCCGGGACACTTGACCAAACCGGTACTCATCGAGCATCACATCGCCAATGATCAAGACTTTTTTGTCTTTAAACCTTTGAACTAAATCTCGAAGTCTACTCATAGTAAAATATGAAATAAAAAATATCTAACAACGACATTTTCAAACAAAATTTAAAAAGTAAATATCAAACATTAAAATGTAGCTATTTTTGATTTTTTATATGTCGTTTTGCTTTTTGCATTTTAATCTTTGATTTCCTTAAAGGCTTTTCCCTAATTATTTTCTTAATTAATCCCGTCACCGAGTATCCTTCAACCACTGGAACTAATCTCACTTCTCCACCGTAAGAAGCAACTATTTTCGCTTCCGGCAGTGTCTTAAGGGTGTAATCACCACCCTTAACGTACACGTCAGGTTGAAAGTAACCTACCAAACTCTCAGCCGTTAAATCTGAAAAAATGGCAACGTGGTCAACCACTTCTAGATGAGACAGCACTTCGGCTCGCTCGGCTTCAGAAAAAATTGGCCTTTTAGGCCCTTTAATCCTTTTGACCGACTCGTCACTATTTAAACCAACAACTAAGACATCGCCAAAACTTCGGGCTTGAGCTAAATAACGAACGTGGCCAAGGTGAAGAATATCAAAAACACCGTTAGTAAAAATGACCTTTTTACCCTTAGCTTTAGCTTTGTCAACAATTTTTTTTATTTCTTCTTTATTCTTTATTTTGTCAACCATAATTAGTTAAGATCAAAGATTAAATCTCAAAGTGCAAAGACTAGTTCAAAACGTAAAGCCAAAAAAGTTTTGCACTTTTAACTAGGCTTTGATATTTGCACTTTACGCTTTGCACTTAAAAATTAATTTTGCCAGCTCCTCTAAATCGTTAACCACAAAATCCGCTTCTTTTGATTTCTTTGCTTCCTTTTCTGATCCCGGGCCAGTTAATACCAAACCGCTCTTCAGGCATCCGGCGGCTTTACCCGCCAAGACATCACTCATCTTGTCCCCCACCATAATAGAACTTTTCAAATTTATTTTCAAATCAGAGGCCGCCCTCGCTAACATCCCTGGCTTTGGTTTCCGGCAATCACACTCGCCGGTAAAGTCCGGATGGTGGGGGCAATAATAAACTCCCTCCAGAGAAACCCCCTTTAATTCTAGAACTTCTCTAACTCTTTTGTTGACCGCCTCAACTGCTTCTTTGCCAAAGTAGCCTCTCGCAACCCCAGATTGATTGGCCACCACTACTATCAGCCAGCCCTCACTCTGAAACCTCCTTAGAGCCTCTACAACGCCCGGCAAGATCCTTATTTTGTCTGGGTCGTGAGGATAGCCTGTGTCTTCAATAATTACCCCGTCACGATCTAAAAAAAGCGCCTTTTTCATTATAAGAAATTAGAATTTAGAAAATAGTAAATAGAAGTTTTTCTAATTTACTACTATGACTTACTACTTACTAATTACTACTTTCTATTTTCTACTGGCCTCCGGTATACGCAATCAACTATAAATTTTCCTCGACTAGCTTGCAGACGATGTGTCCAATCGTAATATGCGCTTCCTGAATTCTCGGCGTTTCCTCTGAAGGAACTATTAAAGCTAAATCAACAATCTTAGCTAATTTCCCCCCATCCCTCCCAGTTAACCCAATCGTTTTCGCCCCCTTCTTTTTCGCCTCCTCAACCGCTCTAAGAACATTAACGGAGTTTCCACTAGTGCTGATTGCCACCAAAACATCTTTGGATTCTACCAAAGACTCTACCTGCCGGGCAAAGGCTTCTTCAAAACCATAATCGTTGCCAATCGCCGTTAAAGCCGAGGTGTCAGTTGTTAAGGCCAGAGCTGGCAAGGACCGCCTGTCTTTTTCAAATCGGCCAACCATCTCCGCCGCCAGATGCTGAGCATCCGCCGCGCTTCCCCCATTACCACACAAAATCATCTTTCCACCATTTTGATAAGACTTAATAAGCAATTCCGCTGCTTCAGCTGTCTTCTTGGAGAGTTTTTCAGCCGTCAGTTTTTTTACTTCAATACTTTTTTCAAACTGTAACCTAATTTTTTCGACCATCCACAAAATTCTCAATTATCAATATTCAATGATCAAGAAATTTTTCAACTCTTCAATGATCATTGCCAACTTGATCATTCTTTGACCCTTGATCATTGAAACTTAGTTAAGGTTTAAGTCTTAATACTAGTATTGCTCGAACCTTATCTTCCCCGTCATCCTTTGCCAAACGCCAACTGGATAACCAACCATTTTTGCCACGTCTCCCTCAATCACTAAAAAGGGAATAGTTAGAAAGGCAAGAACATTAGTCAATAAGGTTTCCTTGGGGTAATGGTACAAAAATCTACCCCAAAATTTGCTCATATAAACAACAAATCCAGCTAAAAGCGGAATTAAAAATAACAAACTTATTTGAACGGTTAAGTAAGTCAAAATTACGCCTGAAGCGTATGTGGCATAACGGATCAAGTGCCGCCTGGGCCAAAGTTTGGCGTGCCCATCCCCACGAGCATATCGATAGTATTGCCAAAAGTAATCTTTCCAAGAATTCCGCACAAACCAGGTCACCCAAGCGTCAGGGGCAAAGTGAAGATCTATTCCCCTTCTTTTCAGCGTTAGGTCAAAAACGACATCTTCACAAATCGGCAACCATTCCGGGTACTTGGCCACCTTCTCCCAGGCATCTTTCCGAAAGGCAATAGACCGACTAGAAGGTAGGAACTTCCAAGTTCTTACTTCACCTAAAGAAGGAATCGTCACCGCAGAGAGAACATTGTGAGCGAAACGGCCTCGATAGGCTTTGAAGAACCCCGCCACCACCCTTGATTTTTCTTGCTCCTTTAAGGGTCTCGTCAGCGCTTCCAGCCAACCTGAACCTACCTCACAACCAGCATCAGTCACTGCAATAATATCTCCTTTCGCCGCCGCAATTGCGATATTTCTTCCCCTAGCAATGTTGGCCCTAGGCTCAATAATTAAGTTAATCGGAAATTTCGCCTTGCTTTTAAAACTGTCAATTATCATAACCGTTTTATCTTTCGAGCCCCCGTCGACAATTACCAGTTCATCTAAACCTTTCTGTCTGTTTAGAGAACTAAGCAACTCCTTAATGGAAAACTCTTCGTTTTTAACTGTCACCACCACACTAACCATATCTTTTATTTTAATCCTTATTAACCTTAGATTGCTAGTTATTTCTAAAAAGACTGTCCTGTCTAACAATGTTTTTAGACGTCATTCCCTCGAAGCTTGTCCTCGAGCCAATCGGGAATAGGGAATCCAATTAACGGTATTACTCACGCCGCAGCAAGTGAGATTAATTGGATCACCACCTTCGCGGTGATGACCCCGAAAGGTTTCTAGCAAGCTTATCCATTTTTATTAGATATACTAACGGGGGAATAAAAATTACTAAAGAAACAAGAATTTGCAAACTATAAGAATCAATCGACCAGTAGCCAAATAACAAGGGGATTAGATAATAAAATAATGATGAAATTGTCAATATCAAAACTGTCTTAAAAAAATAATCGTAGCGAGTACCCACCAGAAAAACACTAAAAACGAAAGGCCAAGAAGCGTACCAAGGCCAGAAGGATCGTTGAAAGAAAAATAAGTACCCAATCAGAAAAACTACAATGGAAGCGATTAAAAACAAAGGTTCAATCTTTTCCTTATTTAACCACTTCTTCAAAAAACTAGGGAAAAGACGATAAACGTAAGCTAAAAAGGTTATCGAAAATCCTACTTGCAAAACTCTCGGTACTAAGTGATCGACTAGGTTAGTTTTGTCAAAGTATTCTGCCAAAAGAGCAGCTATCGCGTGAACTCCGGAAAAAAGAGTATTGGCAATCCATTTCGTTTGCCAGCGAATTCCGTCAAAAATTGCCAATCCTGCCCAATAAGGAGCAAAGAAAACAACCGCTAAGAGTAAGGAAAGCATACCGCCTATCAGAACTCTTAATAAAGCTTGGCATAAATTTTGGCGATTATTAACCAAATAAAATAATAAAAAGAATGGAAGGAAATAGGCGGCTAACGCCTTTGTTAGTATTGCCAAAGATAACCAAAAAATAGCCGTGATAAAATTATTTTTAACCAAAAAGTAAAGCCCAACTAATGAGAAAAAAAGCATTATCGGATCAAAATGGGCCTGACCGACAAACTCAAACAACATTAATGGATTAAAAAAATAAAGTAAAGCTGGAAGAGATGGTTTTTCTAATTTTATCTCTTTTGAAATAAGGTAAACCATCCAACTTGTTAAAAGATGGAAGGTTAACATTACTAGTTTGTACCAAAGTAAGCTTAACCAGATTTGGCCAAACGAAAAGAGGACAATTAACTTATTTATGTAAAGCCACAATGGAAAGTACATTACTCCCCCCGCTTCGGTAAGCTGATATTTTGTGGCGAAAGGGTTGTACCGGACAAAATTATCAATGTATGGATTGATCCCCTTCAAAAGTTCGTCTCGGCCAACTCCTAAATAGTAGAAAGGATCGAAGGTTGCAAAAGGAACCAAAATTATTAAGGAGGAGAAAAGTAGAAAGATCAACCATTTTTGCCGGGAAAAGATGAAGTCTCTAAACCCATCGTTAACCAACCGCAGGTAAAAGAAGAAAACAGTGGCCAGGATTAGGCCAATAAAGAAAGTGTTGCTAATATTGCTTAAAGTCGAACTAGGTTGGCAAGTAAGATAAGAATCAAAAAAATAACAATTATTTTTGATAATTCCAGGTAAATGAAAAAGACTTGGTACCGCGAGAACAACCCAAGAAACAGCAAACCAGAAAAAAGGGTTAGGATTAGTCATTGCGAGTGACCGAAGGGAAAGCGGCAATCTCAAACAACTTAAGATTGCTGCGCCCGCCAGCCGGCGGATTCGCAATGACATTGCCACCATATCTTCATTTATCATACAACCCTCGAAAATTATTTAGTCGAATTCGAACTAAGTCCGAAAGCGAGCGAGTCACGTCTTTAAGTAAATTTACCTTCGTTCTTTCATCGTTAGTCCAAGTCACCGGTATTTCTTCAATATTATACCCATGCTTATTAGCTAAAAATAAAATCTCGCTATCAAACCCCCAACGTTCGATTTTTTGTTTGGTAAAAACCTTTTTTCCTGCTTCCCTTGAAAAAAGCTTGAAACCGCAAGTAAAGTCAGTTACCCCGTTAACAATGAAAGTGTTGGAAAGCAAGGTAAAAACTTCTCCTAGCTTTTGACGAAATAATTTCTGCCGCTTTTTTATCTGGGCTCCTTTAGTCTTACGAGTCCCAATAAGCACATGAGAATTTTCCTTAATTAACGGCCGGAATTTGTCGAACTCTTCAATCGGTGTCGACATATCGACGTCCATAAACAGTAGGTATCGGCCTCCAGCAGAAAGCATTCCCTGCTTGATAGCGTAGCCCTTTCCCCGATTTGGTTTATAACGAAGGATCCGGTAGTTAAAATTAGGCCCTAGCTTCTTAATTGTTTCTACAGTTTCGTCAACGCTGCCATCATCAACAAAGATAACCTCCGTCAAAAACTCTTGAGACGTTAAATATTTATCCAAAGCCTTAACCGCTTTTTCCACTCTTTTTTCTTCGTTATAAACCGGAATAACAATTGAAAGAAATAAGCTTACCTCTGGCATAACTGTTTTTCTTTTCTACCTACGGCAATAACCGATAAACCGAATGGTAACCCAAACCGTAGTAGAAAAAACCTTTCCAAATCATAAATCCTGGTTAAAAGATAATTTAAGGGCTTTGGAGTAGAGAAAAAATCAGAACTAGTTTTGAAACTGTCCCTTCCGGCTAGTGCCTTGGCCTTTCTAACCAAAACGCTAGGCAAAAGAATACTTAAATTAGCATATGAGCTTTTTTCTACCTTAAAACCATTTTCTTTTAAAAGATCTACTAAACTCGAAACGCTATAGCGTCTTTTATGTCCTAGTATTTCATCCCAGTAACTCCAAAGTCTTTGGTAAGCCGGAACGGTGATTACCAACAATCCTCCCAAAGCCAACACTCTTTGGAATTCCCTTAACACTTTGCCATCATCGTCGGTGTGTTCAAGAATATCCAAAGCGGTAACAACCTTTATGCTACCATCTTCAAAGGGAAGGTTATGAGCATCAGCCTTGTAGAGTTCGAAAGAACCTCTTTTCCGGCAGAAGTTTAGGGCTTCCTGAAACAAATCCACCCCAATCGACTCTCCGTAGTCTTTTAACTCTTCCAACATCAAACCCGTTCCGCAACCAACGTCTAAGAACTTACCACCTTCTTTCTTATCTAAATACTTGTTTAATAGTGATTTTACATTTGATCTCTTGGCCCGATGCCACCAATAATCTTTCTCCATCTCAAAAAGCTCTTGGTACAAGTCCTGGCGCATTTTCCCAGACTGATTAATTTGGATTGTTTCTTTCAAGAGGTTCTCCTTTATCAGGTAATGTTAAATATAAACCTATTCCGGAAAACAACCAAAATAAGGAATTAACCGGAAAGGCAATCCAGGAACTGGTTGTTAAAGATGAAATTAAATACTGAATAATAATAAAGATAAAGGCTGGTAACAAAATCCTTTGCTCAAGATCTTTCGCCCGCAAATAAATTATAACGCCCCTAGCTAAAATGGTAAACACTAAGCCAAAAAATAACACCGCCCCCAATACCCCTAAATGAACCAGAAGATCCAAAACAAAAAAATCAGTCGCGTAGGCAGTATTAGGATCCCCATTTTTAAGCATCAGTCCGTTACCTAAAACAGGTTTTTGTTTTAAATACTCTAATGAACGGTTAATATTTAAAACTCTGAGTACCAAACTTCTATCTTCGGAGTGATTCGCAATATAGTCTCTTTGTTTCTCAGATAAACCTTCCTCCCTTACTAATTCAGTCAGCTTCTTGTTTTCTTCAGTAGGGCCGGATGGAACATCTAGTATTGATTCTTCCTGCTTTATTTCCTGAGTTTCATTTAAACTGATCAGTGGGCTGTTAACCTGTTTAATGAGATCATGATAACGGCTAGAAGCCCAATCAGGGCCGACAGTAAAAAATAAAGCAACGGATATTATTCCGGGAACAATAATTAACCAACCATTCCGCCAACTTCGAAGCAAGAAAATAACTAACCCTAACCAGGAAACAAAAAGGGCAACGGTCAATCCTCTCGAGTCAGTGAGAAAGAAAGAATAAGTCATAATCCCTAAATAAATAAGAGTAAGCCCTAACCAAACCCAATTATGGACTCTCTTTAAATTAAACTTAAACACAAACAAAGAAGAAACGATCAAAATCAAGGCATTAAGAAAAATACCTAAATGAAAAAAATTAGGAAGGGTGGAATTAGCCCGGTAGCCACCCAACATACTAATCCCAGGGATAATATCCTGAGAAAAAGTAATCAGGGCAACAAAGATCCCAATTAAGGCAAAATCGATTAAAATTTCTTTTAACATTTTAGTATTTTTTATTAGAAATGAAGGAATAAAAAGCAAGGGTAAATACTCTAAGTAATTACGAATCTCAAGTAATTTTTCCGTTCCAGTCCCAGCCACAGTTAAAGAGTGTCCAAGCACATAAAGAACAAAAAGAACCGTTAACCACAAAGTTGGGCGGGGGAAAATCCTCCACGGCTTCCGCCAGTTTAAAGAGGGTACTATAAACCCCAGTAAGATAAGCCAAATAATGTCCTTGCCAAGCTTAATCTCTAATGGAGCAAAAAGGGGTTCGATGCCAAATAAAGCGTAACTCCCATAAAAGGAAAGGAAAATGAAAACAACAACTAAAAAATATCGTCTTCTATCTTCAATTAAAGCTAACAGTAGCGTAAGGCCAAGCAAAATAAACAGTATTGGTTGCTTAAACCAAACGGCAAGAGAAACAATAATGATGGAAATTATGGAATACCTATGATCTAGAAGAAAGCTCATTTACCCTCAAAGTTTTTCCCAAAATGCCCTCTTGAAAAGTCAAGCCAGGCCTTCATAACCGCTTTTGTTGAGGTTAATCTTTGACCCTTCACAAAACTAGCAACCAGACGTTTTATTAACAAAGGAGATATTCTTAACCAACTTACCCACCCTTTCCAGTCTCCATACTTTTTTACTAACCAAAGTCTGTTCCTTTCTAAGTAGTAAAGATAAAAAGGCGACGTGTCCCCGCCCCCACTAGCTGAAACTTTATGCCAAAGACAGGCATCGGGAACAACGCAAAGCCGATAACCAACCTGTCCTAAACGAATACTTAAGTCGACATCTTCGCCAGTGTGAAAAAAACCTTCATTAAAAACCCCAACCTTTTTTAGTGCTTCTGCTTTAACAAGGATAGCACAACCTACCAAGTAGTCACAAGAACCACCGTTAGGAAAAAGGCTTAGATTATGAGACTGGATATTTATAATTCTACCCTTCTTTAAATCAAGGAATCCACCCGTCCACCAGATTTTCTCTTTTCGTTTAGCGTAAAAAATTCTTGGTGCAACCGCCCCTACTTCAGGATCCTCAAAACCGCTTAATAACTTTTCGAAAATATTGGGATCAACAACAGTATCATTATTTAAAATAAATAAATATTCTGCTCCCCGCTCTAAGGCATATTTTAGTCCAACATTCTGCCCTGCCCCAAAACCTCTATTTTCCGTCGAAACTAATAATTTTATCTCCTTTCTCCTTGAAAGATGGGTTACGGAATCATTACTCGAAGCATTGTCAACCACAATTATTTCCAAATTCTTATACGTTGTTTCACTCAATGAATTCAAACATTCATTTGTTTCTTGCCAATTTTGCCAATTAACTATAACAACACTAATTTTAGAACTTATTTTATTCCCCAAGAATTCACTCACCTTAACCCCAACTGTAATCCCAAAAAACTGGTAATAAAAAATAATTGTTTGTATAATTATAGTTAATTGCCGCTCAAGCATCAACTCTTTACGTTTGAGGAAAAGTTGTAAATTGGAGTGTGTTGAATATAGTAATAGTTAGCCTTATTCATCTCTTTAAATCAAAAAACATACTAAGTGTCATTTTAACCATAGCGGTTGTTATCATAATAGTCCTTCGATTGGTTTTTCTGGATTCGGATACCGTAGCTATCCAATCTATTCATAATCAAGACGAAGGAAATTATAGTCTGAACGTCAGAAACTACGTGGTTGAAGGCGTTTGGATAAAAGACGAGACAAACTTTTTTCTCCTCTCACCAGTATTTTCTTTTTTACAGCTACCGATTGTCGAACTCTTTGGAGTACACTTCTGGTCCTTCAGATTGGTTAACACTATCACTAGTTTGTTAACAATATTAGTTGGTTATCTTTTCTTAAGAAAAATCTTCAATAAAAAAACAGCAATCATCTTTGGCCTACTTTTAGGTTTCAACTTTTTGTATCTAGTCCATAACCGTATCGCTATGCCTGAAACTACTCAGGGGTTATTTTTCTTGCTCGCCCTCGTATCCCTCTACTATGCAGATAAAAAAAAGGCCATACGGTTACTTTTTATCTCAGGAATTCTATCTTCTCTAGCCGTCTTAACTAAAACGAGTGCCGTCATTATTTATGCCATCGCGGTTTTGTTCCTTCTTAGCGGATTTTTAAAAAACAGTCTTCTATCAAGAAAACTAAACTTTATCAAGTCTCTTAAGAACTTTTTCTTTTTCTTCCTATCTTATGCCTCCGGTGCGGCAATTCCAATTCTTGCTTGGATTTATTTCTTAGTTATCCCGAATAATCAACTATTCGAGATCGCTAAAGTTAGCCTTATTGACCGAAACAAACCTAGCTTTAGTAGCCTAATAAACCCCGCGTATCTGGAAAACATGATCCAAGAATTCCTAAAAGGTGGAGAAGCAAACCTCTGGTTATATTTTCCAATCTTAACCTTATTAGCCTTATACTTTATCTTTCGTTTTCTCAAGAGATGTCTTAACCAACAAGAATCCAGAGTGGAAACTCTTTTATTTATCTGGCTTGTTCTAGGGTGTTTAAACTTTCTTATTGTTTGGTATAAACCTGCCAGGTTTTTTGTAGTCTATTTGATTCCTCTTTCCGTTATCGGAGCGTATTTAGTTTCCAAACTTAAGTTTAAATTTCAGTCACTATTGATCGCGCTCTATCTTATGTTTAACGTTTTCCTCATCACAAAATATATTTTAATCAACCCCAGCTTTTCATTAAGGGACTCCAGCAATAAGTTAGAGACGATTATTGGAAAGGAAGATGTGGTAGGAGAAAGTCTGCTCCACTTGGACAATTCAAAAAGCAAAACCATCAACCCTTATTTTCTAATGGTCATGCAACACCCCTTTTTTCCCATGGATGAATACATAAAGTATTTCAACTACCCTAAATATTTACTGCTTGGCTCGCCAAGCCATAGAGAAGAGGAGAAAAAGGTTCAAAGTCTAAATAAATATGAAAGGACAGATATTATCGAAACAAACACCTACTTCTCGGAGAGTCGAAAGGTAAACCTTTTAAAAAAAGTTTCAGATTAATCTAATAATTACTTAGTTGGAAAACCAAGCAAATTTAACATCGGTTACGTTTGTAAAATTATGTTAAAAAACAAAACCAAATTTATCAATCGCGATATTGTTAAACAGTACTACAATAGTATAAGGAACTATTCGAGGCCTTTCTGGCAGACACTATTTTCCGAGTGGGTCGTTATTTTACTGATTGTGTTCACCGCCTTGTTCATCAGACTCTATAAGCTAAACTCGGCAACCGTTGATGGCGATGAAATCTTTGAGGCCTACTATACAAGCGCCGAAACTATTGAACAATTTTTGCTTAGGCTAAAAAACGATGTTGCTAATGCTCCCCTGGTTTATTTCTTACAATTTCTAAGTTTACGACTGGATCAAACTTTATTTTGGCTCCGACTCCCGACTGTTCTAATTGGAACAATTACGGTCATAGGCAGTTATTTTTTGCCAAAACCCTTGTTTCGGGGAAAGGTAAAGCGGAACAATTTATAGTTCCACTGTTTACCGCCTTAATTTTCACTTTCAGTGCTTATAACGTCGAGTACTCTCAAACTGCTAGAAATTATATCCTCTTAGTTTTAGCGATTATTGTCTCGATGATCGCTTTTGTTAAGTTCTGCCAGTCTTCAAAAAAACTGTTTAATATTCTCTTTTTAGGTGTTTCGATGGCCTTTTTTCTTTACTCCCACTATTACGCCTCGATTTTCTTTGTTTACCAAGTTATCGCTCTTATCCTCATATCTTTCTCCCCAAGGCAACCTTTAATGTGGGTCAAGGAAAAATTGCTTCCGTATGTTTTTTCCGTCCTAATTGCCTTTCTTCTTTTTTCTCCTTGGTTGATTTTCACTCAAGGTGCGGTGTTTACTCAAGATGTTTTTAACTTTCAGCCAGAGATAACGGTAGTCACTTTATCTCATCACATCCTCTCAATTCTAGGTTCCAAGTACTTCTTTCCCCTTTATCTTGTTTTTATTGTTTACGGAATCTATAAAACTAGAGCCGACAAAAATTTTCTTATTTTTATTCTCTTACCCCTAGTCATCTACACCCTGAGCGTGCCAGCTTTAGATTACTTCAAGAATTACCCTTTCTATGCGCATCAGTTAATCGGCATCCTACCCTTTAGTATAATACTCTTCTCTTCGGGACTATTTTACTTATTGACTAGAATGAAATCTTCGTGGCATAAGTTTCTTTTTGTTTTTCTGGCCTTTTCTCTTTTATTTACTTCCGTGGTGGTTTATTTTTTGAAAAGAGGAGCTAGAGATTATTATGCAGAAGCACAAGTGTTAAAAACCAGATTAACAAGCGAAAGCGTTCTGATTTTTAGTTCTTCCTTTTTCGAATTCTTGTTTCTATATTTTTATGACTTTAAATCCTTCCAAAACACCCCAGAGGTAAAAATTATTAACGGCACTACTACTCCCATTTACGAATACCCTCATCGGCTAAATAATGAGGACCAAAATTTGGAAATTAATTTAATTTCCAACTTAAAAGATAGCGATATCAAACCAAATTTTGATTACTGGTTTGACGAATTTAACATAAAACACGATCGCTTGAAAAAGTTGAAGTTGGAATTTTCAGAAGAAAAAAGCACGCTATTTCTAAAATCAACTAACAGACTAATTGAATAAGTTTTTCTTTTGTCTTATCAACCAGTCTTAGGTCCATTCATTAAGCGCACCTCTAAAATTACCCTGTAACAGTCGCCTTTATTTAAATAATTTCTTAATGGAATCAATAAACCGAAGCTTTTAAATACGACTTTATTAATTATCCCTTTATTAATCCAAAATTCCATCATTTTTTTTCTTAAACTCAAGTTAAAATTGTTTTCCAACTCTACACTTACCTGTTTATTCAGGTTTCTTGCAGAGGACTCAACTATCTTAATTAATTCTTCTCGGCGCGGAAGTTTATTCTCGATGTGTTCCTTTAAAAACGGGTAGTCTTCTCCATGCACGGTTTTGTAGAGTTTAGCGAGGTAAAAATCTTGCTCTTCCGCCCTTTTCCCTTCAGGTACAGCGATAAAAATGCCTTTACGAGCAACGCGAATCATCTCCGAAACAGATTTGGCCCGGTTTTCTTTATTTAAGTGCTCCAACATGTCTACTGAAACAACGTAGTCAAAAGAATTATCTGGAAAAGGTAAGCTGGCGTCAGAAACCCTAACTGGTTTATTAAATTTAGATAGTTCTTCATTGAAACTAGTGTCGACACAAGTTACCTCTTTTTGTAAAAACTCCCCTATACCCCAGTTACCTGAACCCACTTCAAGTAGTTTGACCGTCTTAAGGTTATCAACTTGCTTTAATTTTGATGTTATTGGAAGGTACCTAAACGTGCCTTCAATATTACTGAAAAAAAGTCTAATATCTTTAAACATCTCCATAATCCTCTACCTGAAAGATAGGCGTTCAGTTAAGGTTTTACCTTTTCATCGAGATAACTCCTTTTTATCCATATTTCGTTCCCGTCAATACTCTTATAAGTTGTATAGTTTTCTTTTAAATAATCGACGATAATCGGTAATCGCATCTCGTTACTAAACCCGTCAATACTCGTCGTCTGATAACTATTAGTGTAAAGAATAAATTTCACGTTTTTACTACTTAAGTCTTCCACAATTTCTTTCTGATAAAAACTAGGCATCGCAAACCAAACAACCGAAAAACGAGTTGGTGAAGGTTTATCAAGGAAATAATACCAACTTGCCTCATTGGTCATCGTAAAAAATTCTTCTCCTTCGTTAAGATTCTCCTTTAAGAAGTTAATCGTTGCTTTATAATTTTCTGGTACAAACTGTTCATCTTTTATTTTCAACGGAAAATTTTCAGTTATCAAATTATTTTTGTGTATTCTGTATACACCGCCTAAAAAAACTCCCGTGACAACTAAAGTCAATAAAACTGGGAGCACTTTCTGAAAAGAAGGGAGAACAATCTTAGAGAAGAAGGAATTAAGAAAGATATATAAGGAAAGCATAATCGTCGGGAACACACTGTAAGCTAAATGCTCTTCCTCAGCACGACCTAAAGCACTTCTGAGAAAAAAGATCGACAAAATCAGCAAGCAAAACTCGATTAGGTGTTTTTCAAAAAAATTACGGAGAGTCTTACCTATTTTCTTATCGCTAGTAATATGTACTTGAACAAGTTTATAAGTTAGCCAAAATGTATTCGCTGCCACTAAAAGACTTATTACTAAGAAACGTGGCTTATTAATTGGAAAAACAAGGCCATCCATCAATTCTTTATATTTGGGCATAACTATAAATGTATAGTTAAAAAATTCCCGAAACTCCCATCGAAGCATTAAACCCAGCGTCAAAAAAGCACCTAGTAAACCAGCTGCCGTTGATAAAAGAAATACTAACCGGAGTCGACTTTTACTCCTAACAAAAAAGTATAAAATGGACCATAGGATTAAATAAGCAGCGCTAAGATAGTAACCACGATCAACGGAATAACCAAAAGCCGAGATTGGTATGAATGAAAAAACTAAGGTGATTAAAAAAAGTTTTTTTCTATCCTCTTCTTTTTTCTTGAAATACTCTACTAAAAACACAATGGTGGTAAGAAAAATAAACGTCGTGATGTCTCTTTGTAAAATGAGTACTAACGGTTTCGATGATATGGGAAGATAGAGCATTAACAGTATTACGATGGATAAGAAAGAAAACAAGTAGTTTCCCCGATAAACCTTATGAAGAAAATAAGCCAAGAGAATAAAAGTCAGCAATTTAACAAGAGAATCTAAAGTTCTGACTGAACCAATCGATTTTCCGAACAGTTCAAAGGCTAGTACAGACCGAAGAGGATCTTGATAAACACCGTGTAAAAACACAAAATCTTTATACGGCGTCTGACCATTGAGATAAGAAATGGCTGGCCCTAAGGATTCTCCTTCATGAAAAGAATCGAAGCTCTTCCATTCGTGAAAATTTGGAATATTGAAAGCAATAACGGTGGTAAAAAGGATCAAAGCAGCAAGATATTTCTTACCAGCTAACGACAATCTGGGCAACCTAGTTTCCCTTTTTTTCTGTTGAGTAGTTAAAAAGCTGTTTTTAAACTTCTCTCCAAAAAAGACGTAGATACCTAATAAGACAAAAGAGGGGAGGAAAACTAAAATTAAAAATCGTAAAATATTATTAACTGGATTATACTTTATTTCCGTCAATGGACCAACGACAGACCATGGGTTTTGATATGGTAAAGATATCTTTCCCCAAACCAACAACCCTAGAATAACAGAGCTAAAAAATATAGCAATTAGAAACAAATATTTGTTCCTAATAAAACTACTTTTAGTCATACTTGTCTATCCTCCTATATTTCCAAATATAGTAGTGAAGAAAGATGTGGTAAAGCATAGTAAGTAAAGCCACAAACCATGATTTTGGGCCAACAAAAAGTAACCCCCTACTTAAATACAAATAAACCAGTTTTAACTCCTTCTTAAACATCGAAAGCCACGGATGCTTTCGTATGTACTCATATTCTTTACAAACGAAATTTTCTGATAGTACTCTAATGTTGTAATGTGAGCATTCCTCCAAACGGCAAATCTGTTTTGCCTGAAGGTCTGCCCACTTCAACCACTTATTTCTAAATCTATCCGGAGTAAAATTATTGTAACTTGGACGATGTTCCAATAAAACACCTGGCAACTTTTTAACCAACCCGTAAGTTCTTGGATACTCTTGAGGTAACCCTAAAAAAAATAAGGAGCTCTTACGATATAAGCAGTGCTTAAATTCTCGAGAAAAAGGCCCTCTTAAAAAACATTCTTCTCCATCAAAGTAAGGCCACCAAAAAGCGTAACCGTCCACCTTTGAGTCATCAACTAAAGACCTTAGTTTCTCCCTTGCTTTTAAGGAAAGCGTCTCATCCGCATCAATCTGAAAAATCCAGTCTCCTTTTGCCTCTCTGTAAGTGAAAGGGCGATGGGGTTCGGCAACACCAACAAAAGGACATTCAAAAACTTTAGCGCCATAATTTCTTGCTATTTCCAAGCTTTTGTCTTTACAGGGGCCGTCGTGGGCAACAATAATCTCATCAACCACATCCTTTATACTCTCCAGGCATCTCGGGAGTAATTTTTCTTCATTGTGAATTACCAAGCAAGCAGAAATTCGCGGATTCATCTCTTAATCCTAAAAAATCTACGTTTACGTTGTTCCCAATTATCAACAAAACGTTGATAAAAACGATAAGGTGTACTGATACTATTTTGGATGCTCTCAACAAAAGATAAAGAACCAAAATCCTGTTTAGACCTAACATAGTATTCACTAAAATAATGAAGAATTTCTTGTTCAGAAGGTTTATAATCAACTTTAGAGACCTTTTCTTTCAATCCCAATGGCATTGTTATTTTTTTCTTTCGACAAGCTTCAACAAAAACTTTTTCGTATTGCCCCACTATCTTCTTGGCTTCACACTTACTTAATACTTTCTGGTGTCCCATCTCACCAAACTTTTCATTTGTCTTTGGATGGTGGTGTAGAAAAGCTAGTGCCCTAGCAAATGTTTGTGGATAGTTAGCAACAAAGCCGTCTTTTCCGTGATCTACCTGTTCGACTTGTCCGTTATCCCTACTAGGAGTGGAATTAACTACTACTGGCCGTCTCCAGTATTGTGCCTCGCTGATGGTGTTACCCATGGCTTCTCCAATCTTTGACGAATGCGCCAAAACGTCAATAGATTGGTAAAACAGAGCCACTTCTTTTTCATTTGGTGTTGGCTCCAAGACTCGAAAATAAGATTCCAAGTTCTTAGTTTTTATTAATTTCCACTTTCTCTCAGGTATTCCTTGAACTAAAAAAACTGTTTGCGGAACTATTCTAATTAAGTACGGCATCATTTCAATTAATATATCGCTCCATTTCTCCAAATCTTTTCTGCCAATTCGGCCAATAACAAAATCATCCTCTGATATTTTAAGACTACGTTTAAATGACTTAATTTCATCTTCGTTTACTCGGTACTTTTCAAAATTACGGCAGTCGACCGGATTGTAAATTACCTTATACTGGCTAAAAAATTTGTCCTTATCCTTTACAAATTTCCAGTACCGCTGCGTAAGCATCATTTTACTTTGAAAGACGTGACAATCGATATATTTTTCCCCTTGAGGGTCGTATTTGGCAAAAACATTGTTTTCGACTACTGCAACATCAGAACAAGAAGAAAGAAGCTGGGAGTACAAAGGTTCAGGCTCCCCACTTCGGTGCAAGTAAAGGACCTCAACCCCCTCTTTCCTAACAAAATCAATTACTTTTTCCGCCGATTTGTCGGCTAAAAGCAATTTGAATCCCTCTTTTTCAAAAAGTTCTCCTAAGTTACCACCCCATTTTAGACCACAGACGATTGGTTGGAAATATTTTTTGTCAATGTGTCTAGCAATACTTTGAATTGTCCTCTGCCCCCCACCAAAATCTAGTGAGTTAGTAATTAGTAGTACCTTCACTTTATTTTCATTATTCATGTAAATCACCTATCTGCGTGTTTCTCTCCCCATTTATTTAACGTTAAAAGAACCCACAAATGATTGCTGTAGTCTTTACCTTTTTCATGCTGGCTAATCATTTTTTCAACAACTTTAAGATTTAGATAATTGGTAGTAAATGAATTTTTATCAAGCAAAACTCCTTTTAGGTACTCATTAAGCTCATTCTTAAACCACCTTTTAAAGGGAACACTAAAACCTTGTTTTTTTCGATAAATAATCTCAGCTGGTAAGTACTTCTCAGCGATTCGCTTAATGATAAACTTCGACTGTCCTTCTTTCAATTTTAATTTATAGGGGATTGATAAAGCGTGTTCAGCTAGCTTGTGATCTAAAAAGGGGGATCGGGCCTCTAAGCCGTTGCCCATTGTGGCAAAATCGATCTTTGGTAAGGTGTCATCTGGCATGTAAGAAAAAAGGTCAAAATATTCAGCTTTTTTGTAAATATCTTCGGTCTTGGCAAAAATTTCTTTCAAGTATCGTGATGAGTCGTTAAAGTATTCTTGTTTTAAAAGGCTCCTTTTATCAATGTAATAACCACTACTAACTTTTTGGTGAAAACAACCTATTCGAGACAAAAAAGCCTCTTCGAGAGAGTGGGATAGTCCTTCTGTGAGAAAAGCCAATCTAGGGTTAATCCCTCTTCCAACAACTGAAGCTAATTTCCTAATCGGCCAAGGCAGCTGGAAGTATTGAGAAATCTTAACTAAATCCAATGTCTTTCCATAACCAGCTAGCATCTCATCTCCCCCATCGCCATTTAATACCACCTTAACCTGTCTGGAAACTTCTTTAGCCATCAGAAAACTGGGAAAGATCGCCGGATCGGCAATCGGACGGTCTAATACTTTAAATAGACTCTCAATTTCCGAAATAATGTCAAGTTTCTCAAAATCAACTATGATTTCCTGATGGTCTGTTTTATACTTCTGAGCGACTATCCTAGCATAATCCAGTTCCGTTTCTTCATCCTCTTTTACGTAACCAACCGAAAACGTTTTAAGTCTTCCACGATACTGCTTCGAAGCCAAAGCAGTAATCACACTGCTATCTACTCCTCCGCTTAGAAACACTCCGATTGGCACGTCGGCAATCAACCGATAATTTACCGATTCAAATAAAAGATTTTCTAATTGGTCTAAAGCCAACCTTAAATCCAAATTTTCGTTCGTTTCGATATTCGTTACATCCCAATACCTTTCAACTTTGAGTTCTTGACCAACTACTAACTCTGCAAAACTGGCTGAAGGCAACGAAAGAATATATTTAAAACCGGTCTTATTATCAGGGACATACCGGTAAGAGAGAACATTAGAAATTTCACTTTCGTCTATTTCTCTTAGGGCAGGTTTTAAATGAAGCAAAGATTTGACTTCTGAGCCGATTATCAGCTCTTTTTTATTGTAATAATACAAAAGCGGCTTTTGACCAAAACGATCTCGAGCAAAAAAGGCCTTCTTTTCTCTCGAATCATAAATCACGAAGGCAAACATACCTCTAAATCTACTTAAACAACCCCTACCCCACTTAATGTAAGAGTAAAGTACCACTTCTGTATCGTTACCCGACTTAAAGTAACATTCTTTCAATTGCTCTTTAAGTTCTTTAAAATTATAAACTTCGCCATTGAAAACAATCCAATACCTTCCAGAGCTGTCACTCATTGGCATATGACCCTTAGGGGACAGATCCTGAATTGCCAAGCGAGTTGACCCAATACCGATATTGCAAAAAAGTTCACTTCCTTGATCATCGGGACCTCGATGAGCCAATAAGCCGAGTGCCCTTTCAAAAATCTCTTTTTCTATTTGTTTTTCCTTGAAAGCAAATAAAATTCCGCACATTTAAAAATACCTTTTTCTAAAGTTAAGTAAAGACTTTCCGAAAGTTAATTTTTTCGTCACATCAGGAACAAAATTCGGCCGGCTGCCGTTAATAATATCAGGGGGAGTTATGCCCTTGGGTAGTTTTTTCCCATGGCCAAGAAAACCTAAAATCGTATAGTTAACTGGCCTTCTTCCGTGACCTAACTTCACGTCTCCATCTTTTGAAGAACGCGGTAAAATTCCATAGTGAAAAAAATATCGGTCTGAAACAAAACAGTTTTCTTCGGTCAAAACCTTGGTGTTATCCTGATAAAAAAGGGTATCCTGGTCAAATTTTCCACCCCATCTTATCCCGTTAATTTTTCGTATAAATCTAGGGGTAAAATTCCCCTTCAGCCTCCAAGGGTACCGATATTGCCCCCAAGTTGAATAGTGGTAAATATCACCTGCCGACAAATAAAACCTGGAAAGAATGCAATTTTTTTCTTTTGTTAAGTCTTTCAACTGTTCTATTGTCAATCTTATCTGTTCGTCCGGCCAAACTTCATCACCATCTAGTATCATAAACCAGTCTGTTTCCGTCTTTTCAATCATCTCGTTTCTTAATTTAGTGTGGCCTTGAAGATCAACCGCTCCCCTCTCTTCGAATAAAATCTTTCCTTCCTCTCTTAAACTCTCTTGGGTTTTTTTAACTATTTCCACGGTTCGGTCTGTACTTCCTGTATCGAAAATAATCATTTTATCGATATAAGGTAAAACCGAATTGATGGAATACCATATAAAATTTTCTTCGTTTTTTACCAAGCAATGAGCAGTAATGATTGGTTTACCGACTTTCGAAACTTTCATATTCTTATAAAGCACCCAACTAAACTATTTTAGACGACTTAGAGTGACTTCTCAAGTAGTAGAAGTAAAAAACAAATGAGGTAACCAGAGTTAGTATAACTACCGCTAATTTAGCATAAACCAATCCATCAACCCCTATTTTAGTTCCAAGAAGATACATCAGGGGAAGCTCCACTCCCATTCCAAAAAGACTGGTCAAAGCAAAGAAACTTGCTTTATTCAATGAATAAAAAACTGAGGAAAAAGAACCGGTCAAAATACTTAATCCACCAGCAATGGCTAAAACAGAAAGTAATTTCGCCCCTTCGATATACTCGCTACCCGCAGTAACAGTTAAAAAGAACTTAGGAAAAATAATTACCGGAATAATTAAAATTAAGAGAACCAAACCTAAAAGGAAAGTTTTGTAGGCAAACTTTTTTATGTTCTCAGAATCAACGTAGCGGGAAGCCCTGGGAAGCAGGACTGTTCCAATAGATCCGGCAATTAAACCAAAAACAATCGATAATTTAGAAGCGGCTGAGTAAAGACCAACCTCATAAGAAGTAAAAATTACCGCAGATAAAAAAACCCCGATTTGTTCACTTAAGGCCCCAAAAATACTCGCGGCTCCCATAAAATACAAAAAAGGAGTTACTGTCTTTAAAGAACCTCGGCTGAGATTAGGTTTTATCAGATAATCGCTAGACTTGAAAAAGAAGTGCCTAGCGAAAAGATAACCCAAAATCGGGGCGAAGAAATAGATTAATAAGAAATTTAGAATCGTTATTTTAGCGGTAACGATCAAGACTAAAATCAAAGTTATCTTAAAAAGACTGGAAAAAGAGTAGGCGTAAAGATAATATTGAAACTTCTCCAAGGCTTGTAAGAGAACATTGTACGTATTAAAAAGAATAAACCCAAAGGAAAAAATAATCGCTAGAAGCAGGTAAAAACTGTATTCGGAAACATTTAAAAAATTGGCAATTAACTGATGTAGAGGAATTAAAAAAACTAAAGAGAGAAAAATGAATAAGTATGTCAGACCTAAACCAAAACCGACAACTTGTTTCTCTAACTTTTCCTCCTTCTTAACTCGGAAAAACGAAACATATCTAACTAAAGTGTGATTTGTTCCCAAGTCGCCAAACTTACTAATTAGCGTGAAAAAACCAAAAACAATACTGAAAATCCCAAACTGCTCAGGACCTAAGTAACGGCTAACTAAAATCAGGCTAACAAAACCTAAAAGAGCGTTTAAAAAATTTCCCAAGGTAACAAAAGATACATTTTTTAAGGTCTTATTTAAGATTAACACCCATCACCTCAGCAATTTTTTCCTTCCATGTAAACTTATGGCTCAAGGTAAAATTCCAGATAACGTTAATCGGAATTGTAAAGATGTTATAAAACAAATAAGGTTCTTTCCCGAATAGCGAAATTAGACCGCCCATTAAAAGAGCGCTCATAACCAAGCTTACAAGGTAGGTAAGATTATAAGAGATAAACCGCTGCCAAAGTGGAAATTTCAAGGTCTCCCTTTTTCCGAAAGTCCAAATGTTATTTAAAATAAAATTATTAATAATCGCCGACTCATTGGCGAGAAGCTTTGCCCAAATAGGATTAAGGTGGAGAAATTGGACTAAAAGATAAAGCACCGCGAAATCAACTAGCGTCCCAAAAAAGCCGACCACGCCGAAGCGGAGGAAAGTATATTTTACCCCCTTATCGCGGTGAATCTTTCGGGCATAATGTTTTCCCTTAGTGGGGATGGAAGAAACTAATTTTTTCATAACAAACGAGTCTCAAAATACCAAGAACCCAACTCATTAAGATCAAAAATTAAAAAGCAAAGATCAAAACCAAAAACTTTTAGCTTTGATTTAGGCTTTGCTCTTTGATCTTTGCGCTTTGCACTCTTAAAGGTCTATTATTCTACTTCTATCCAAACCTCTTATACCACCCAACAAACTCCCTCATTCCCTCCTCAAACGATACTTTGGTTTCGTAGTCTAATAAACGCTTGGCTTTGTTAATGTCCGCGTAGGTCATCTGGATATCCCCGGGTTGCATTGGCAAATAACTAATTTCTGCCTTTTTCTCTAGCAACTCTTCTAAAGTTTCGATCATTTCTTTTAAAGAAACAGGATGATTGTTTCCCAAGTTAATGATCTCATATGGATATGCTTTATCCAAGGAGGAGATGATCCCATTGACGATATCGCTAACATAAGTATAATCTCGTTTAGTTGTCCCATCTCCATACA
>JAGVAV010000028.1 GCA_020060105.1 Candidatus Woesebacteria bacterium
AATAAAGGCTGCCAGGGACGAAATCGTCAAAATTAACGCTTCGCCTGCAAATATATTACCAAAAAGACGGAAAGAAAGCGAGAGAATCTTGGTGAACTCACCCACTAACTCCAAAAACCCCACAAATAGATATACCGGATTTAAGCTAAGATATTTTTTAATATAATCAAGCAATCCTAGGTATTTAACGGCAAAATAATGAGTCAGACCAACGGAAATTAAAGCCAAAGCTAGGGTAACATTCAGGTCGCTATTAACTGTTCTTAAAAGCGGAACGAAAACTTTTTCCCCATGATGAATTTCATTAAAACCAATCGTGCCAAAACCCGGAAACAGGCCTAAGTAGTTAGCCGTAATAATAAAAATGAAGAAGGTTGCCACGAAGGGAAAGAATACTTTGGTTTTGTTTTTGGCCAAACCCTCAATAACGTTATACAGAGTTTCCACCAACATTTCCATCACGTTCTGAAGCCCGGTGGGAACTTCTTTCATTTTTTTGGTGGCCAAAACAGAAACGATAATTAAAATCGCCGAAGCGAGCCAGGTGGTAATCAACGTATTCGTCACCGGTAAACTGCCGATCTCAAAAACCTTTTCTGCCGCTAATGTCACTGCCATTTAATCAATCCCTTCTATCCTTTCAAATCCAACTAGCATTAACTTTACCGTAAGATTTGGATTTAAAGTTAAGATCTCATCTCTTGCCTTTTTTAAATTACTTATATGCCTTTCTTTCGAGTTATCCTCTCCATAAGCTCCGCAATCCTCATGATCAAACAAATAAACCTCTGAGGGTTGATGGAGCCGGTTGGAAATCTCCACCGCCTTCATCGCCTCATCAATCGCCAAAGAAGCCCCGGGAAGGCTAACTAAATCATAGTTTCCTTCAAGGCCTTGATCAACTAAATATTTTCTAACCTTTGAGACAAAACGAAAGTCAATACAACTTATCGCTAATGCCCTGCAATGATGATTCATACCAAGAAGTCATTCTAACAAAAAAATCAACGTGTGTCTATAGCCCCAAGTGCTTTAAATAGTCAGTTGAAAACCATCATTAAATCCGTTATTATAAGTGAGGAGGGCTTGTTTTTATGTCTGCGATTAAATCTGTTTTTGCCCGGAGAATTCTTGATTCTCGGGGCAATCCAACGGTAGAATCAAGAGTTGTTTTAGAAGACGGTTCGGTCGGCGTTTCTTCTGCTCCTTCAGGAGCCTCCACCGGTAGTTTTGAGGCCTTAGAACTTCGAGATAACACCGCCAAAGCCTTCGGCGGACTTGACGTTTCTCAAGCAATTAGAAACGTCAATGAGGTCATCGGCCCAAAAGTTACTGGCCTTAACCCTTTCAACCAAGAAGAAGTCGATAAAGAAATGATTAGGCTAGATGGAACTGATAATAAGGGTCAGCTCGGAGCTAACGCGACACTGCCTGTTTCAGCCGCCGTTTGCCGAGCCGCCGCCGCCTCTCGAAAACAGCCTCTTTATCAATACATTAACCTTCTACTGGGACTTAATGAAACCCCCAGTCTTCCTACCCCAATGTTTAACGTGATAAACGGAGGCAAACACGGCGGGGGAAACCTAGACCTTCAAGAGTTTATGATCGTCCCAAGTCGGGAAATGCCTTACTCTGACGCCCTAAAATTGGGTGTCGAGACTTATCATAATCTGAAAACTCTTCTGAAGCTGCGCAACGCGGAGACAACGCTTGGAGATGAGGGAGGGTTTACCCCAAACTTACGCTCTAATCAAGAAGCCTTGGATCTTTTGGTGGAAGCGATCAAAAACTCAGGTTACGAACCGGGGAAAGACGCCTTCATCAGTCTGGATATTGCGGCCACTCACATCAAAAAGGGCGGCACTTATCAGATCAGAGATTCCAGCGCCCCCTTTACCGAAGACCAATTAATCGCCTTTTACCAGAAACTCAGTTCTGAATACCCGTTATTTTCTCTGGAAGACCCATTCTCGGAAGATGACTGGAATAACTGGACAAGATTAATCAACGAAGTCGAAGGAAAAGTGATTGTCATTGCTGATGATTTGGTCGCTACCAATCCTAAAAGATTTTCTTATTGTCTTAGCCAAGGGGCCTGCATCAATGAAAAACAAATTAATAAAGAAATCGCCACCGGAGTAATCATTAAACCAAACCAGATAGGGACAGTCAGCGAAACTCTTGAAGTTGTCAAAATGGCAAAAGAAGCACGCGTTATCACCGTCGTTTCCCACCGAAGCGGAGAAACAAACGATAGCTTTATCGCTGATCTTGCCGTCGGTATCAGTTCGTCTTTCATCAAAGCCGGCGCTCCCGCTAGGGGAGAACGAGTCGCAAAGTATAACCGCTTGCTGGAAATTGAGGAAGAGTTAAATTAAAGTTAATTATCTGCTAGACGCTAAAAATAGGACTCTACACAGATAAAAAACCAAAATATTCTAAATTTTAATATGTATTTTTACTTTTTAAGTTTTAATTCTTGATTTTCTATGTCACTTAATCCTACCAAAATCCGTCCCGTCGTTTTAATTATTCTCGATGGCTGGGGCATCGCTCCCTCCGGCCCCGGAAACGCGATTACTTTAGCGAAAACGCCCAATCTTGACAAGTATTGGATCTCCTATCCTCGGACTCAACTTCTTGCTTCCGGCGAAGCGGTGGGACTGCCAAAAGGGGAATCTGGTAACTCGGAGGTCGGCCATCTTAATATTGGGGCCGGTCGAATAGTCTATCAGGACTTGCCGCGAATTAATATGGCCATTGCCGACGGTTCCTTTATCAAAAATCAAGCTCTTGTCTCCGCCTGTCGGGTGGCCAAGGAGAACAAAGGAGCCTTACACTTGATGGGCCTGGCCAGTCCGGGAGGAGTGCACAGCAGCATCGAACATCTCTATTCCCTGCTCTGGTTAGCCAAGGAAAATGGGGTGGAGAAAGTCTATGTTCACCTTTTTACCGACGGCCGAGATTCGCCCCCAACCTCGGCCCTTATTTATCTCGCTGAATTGGACGAAAAAATAAAACACATCGGCGTCGGCAGCATCGCCACTATTTCAGGGCGCTATTACGCCATGGACCGGGATCAGAGGTGGCCAAGAATAAAAAAAGCTTATGATGCCCTCGTCAAAGGCGAGGGCCAAAAGGCTTTCTCCGCTTACGAAGCGATCGAGAGAGCCTATCAACAAGGACAGACAGATGAGTTCATCGAACCGACGGTAATCGTCAACCGAGAGGGTAAACCAACCGGAACCGTTAAACCCGAAGACGCCTTAATATTTTTCAACTTTCGACCTGATCGGGCCAGGCAAATCACAAAGGCGATGGTCTTACCGAATTTTGATGGTTTTGACCGCGGAGTATTTTTAAAAGGGCTTTTCTTCGTGGCCATGACTGAGTACGAAAGAGGTCTGCCCACAGTCAACGCCTTTCCTCCTGAAGGAGTCGATCTGCCAATCGCTAGAGTCGTCCATGGCGAAAACCTAAGACAACTTCACATTGCCGAAACGGAAAAGTACGTTCACGTCACCTTTTTTATCAATGGAGGGCGGGAGTCGCCCTTTACAGGCGAAGACCGGATCTTGATTCCCTCGCCTAAGGTAGCCACTTATGATCAAAAACCAGAAATGTCGGCTTACGAAATCACCGATGTTCTTGTTGAAAGAGTTTCCAAGAAACTTTATGATTTCGTCGTGGTCAATTACGCTAACGCAGATATGGTCGGCCACACCGGGATAATTCAAGCGGGAATAAAAGCCATTGAAGTGATCGATGAGTGCGTTAGCAGAGTGGTCAACGCTACCTTGGGGGTTGGCGGAGCCGTGGTTATTACCGCCGATCACGGCAACGCGGAAGAAATGATCAATCTCCAAACCGGTGAGGTGGACACGGAACACTCAGACAATCCTGTTCCCCTCCTAATTATTTCCGAACGGCTGAAAACCTGGCATAATAAACAACTCAGTCAAGGAATTCTTGCGGACGTCTCGCCGACTATCTTAGCCTTAATGGGAATAAATAAACCCTTAACAATGACGGGGAGAAATATCTTAGGGCAAATTAATTTTTAGGATAGGTTAAATTTTAAGGTATTTGGCACTTTTAACTTTTTGAGCTTTTTAATATGATGTACGATATCATTACCATTGGGGGAGCCACTTTAGACATTTTTTTTCAAAGCTGCGATTACCAACTGGTGGGAAACCAGTTTTGCCTCACTTATGGAGGGAAACACATCGCTGAGGAAATGTTTATCGACGTCGGCGGGGGCGGGGCTAATCCGGCTGTCGGTTTGAGCCGACAGGGATATAAGACCGCCTTCTTTGGAAAAATCGGCCAAGACCCACTCGGCCAGCTGGTTCTGGAAAGATTAAAAAGAGAGAAGGTCGGTAAAGATTTTCTGGCTCAGTCGGAAAAGTCCTCCCTTTCTGTTGTTCTTGTCAGCAACACGGGGGAAAAAACCCTGGTGATGTATCGCGGCAACCACGATCAATTGGAACTAACCCCTCAATTAGAATATAAGCTTAAGAAAACCAAATGGTTTTACATCGCTGATCTTCGGGGAAGAGTTTTTTCCTTAGTCGATCGAATTGTCGATATCGCCAAAGAGAACAACGTTAAAGTGTTTTTCGTCCCGGGAGTAGGGGAATTGGAGTGGGGGCTTGAAAAATTGGCTAAAATTTCCCAACACTGCGAAATAATCATCATGAACATCTACGAGTTGGCAGATCTTTTAGGGAAAAACGTCGAGGATTTGGATATGAGCCAAGACTACACTCAAGTTTTCGGGACAAAAATCACCATCATTACTTACGATAGGAAAGGCAGTTTCGCTTACGACGGTTTTAAAATTTACCGTGAGCCCGCGAGGATGGTCAAGGCGGTTGATACAACCGGCGCCGGAGACGCTTACGCGGTCGGATTTTTAGCCGAGTTTATCAGAACAGGCGATATCTCCGCTTCTATGGAAATGGGCACAAAAAACGCCACATCGGTGATAACAAAAATCGGGGCACAGACGGGACTGCTTAGAAATTAGTAAATAGTAAGTGGAAAGTAGAATTTAGAAATATTTTCTATTTTCTAGATTCTAAATCCTACTCGGAGGAGTTATGGCCAAAGTCTTAGTCGAGGTTTCCGCCCGTCACATTCATCTGACCCAGGAAAATGTTAACAAACTTTTTGGTGAAGGACATCAACTCAAACCGATGCGCCCCCTTTCCCAACCCGGCATGTTTGCCGCCGAAGAAACGGTCCAGCTTTCGACTCCCAAAGCCGCCATTGAAAACGTTCGGGTGTTGGGGCCAGTGAGAAACTACACCCAAGTGGAAATCTCGAAAACCGAAGCCATTCGTTTCGGCCTAGAGCCTCCGGTTCGAGACAGCGAGGAAATTAACCTCGACGCGACGGCCGGCATTAAGGTAATCGGACCAAAAGGCGAACTTAATTTGGAAAAAGGAGTCATCATCGCTTGGCGCCATATCCACGTTTCTAATACCCAAGCTCTCGAACTAAGACTTAGAGATG
Source organism: Candidatus Woesebacteria bacterium (assembly GCA_020060105.1). Classification (GTDB taxonomy): domain Bacteria; phylum Patescibacteriota; class Microgenomatia; order Woykebacterales; family 2-01-FULL-43-14; genus JAGVAV01. The sequence continues at coordinate 5,521 of JAGVAV010000028.1, forward strand.
GTCAACTAGTTAAAGTAAAAATTGAGGGGGAAAGAGCCATAACCTTCGAAAACGTTTTAGTCAGAGTCCGGCCAAATTTTTCCCTGGCTGTTCATCTTGATACTGACGAGGGAAACGCCGCGGGTATAAAAGGATCGGTCATCGGGGAACTAATTGTTTAATGTTAAAGATTAAATATTAAAATGCAAGATTAATAAACCGTGATTTATGAATCATGATTAGAGATTAAAGAATTCTTAAATCAAAAAATTTTAGAGCTTTGGCTTTGAACATATCCTAAATTACCTATGAAAAATCAAATTCTAATCCTTAATGTCGGCTCTTCGTCATTCAAATGGAAGCTTTTTTCGATTCGGAAACTTATCGAGCTTAATAACAATTCCACCAACAAGTTATCTTTAGAAAAAATTTTACATAAATTTGGGCCAGATATTTCAGCGATTGGCCACCGGATCGTTCACGGAGGAGAAAAGTATTTCAAACCCGTAAAACTGACCGATGAGGCCATCAAGAATCTTCAAGAAATCAGTCATTTAGCCCCCCTGCACAATCCTCCCGCTCTCCAAGTTGTTAATAGGTGTAAAGACTTGTTACCCGCTGTGGCGAACTTCGCCGTCTTTGACACCGGTTTTTATCACTCATTACCCCCCAAAGCTTATCTATATGGCCTGCCTTATAAACTTTATCAAAAACACGCCATTCGCCGTTACGGTTTTCACGGAATCTCTCACGAATTTGTCGCCGCCGAAGCCGCTCATAAACTGGGAAAACCCCTGAAAGAAGTTAATCTTTTGACTCTTCATCTAGGCCAAGGAGCAAGTATTACCGCGATTGAAAAAGGCAGGGCAGTGGACACCTCCATGGGCTTTACCCCGCTGGAGGGTTTGACGATGTGCACTAGAAGCGGAGATATTGATCCGGCAATCATATTTTATCTACATGAAAAACTTGGTTACTCATTATCGTTTATTGAACAGTTACTTTACTCACAATCCGGTACTCTAGGAATCAGCAGTTTAAGCGCGGATATGCGCGATATCTTAGCCAGCCCAGACCCCAAAGCGAAGCTAGCAGTTGAAGTTTATTGTTATAGAATTAGGAAGTATCTCGGCGCTTATCTGGCCATCCTCAACCGTGTTAACGCTGTAGTCTTTACCGGAGCGATTGGCTTTGGTTCGGAGAAAATAAGAAATTTGATTTTACATGATTTCAAACTAGTTAAAAACGTTCCGGTGATAACCGTTGAAACTAATGAAGAACTGGCAATTGCCCGAAAGGTCTTAAAAATACTTTAATATCAAACACCCAAAACGATTGTTATTTCACCCTTAACCTTTTTATCCTGATAATAAGATAAAACATCGCGCACGTTCCCACGTCTGATTTCCTCATGAACCTTGGTCAATTCTCTTGTTACTACAATAGAACGGTCACCTAAAGTTTTAAGGATCGCCTCCAACGTTTCAGTCAGTCGAAAAGGCGATTCAAAAAAGAGTAAAGTCGCCTCCATGTCTCCGTATTTTTTCAACATTTCAACTTTCTTTCCAGATTTTTTAGGAAGATAACCCAGATAAATAAACTTATCCGTCGGCAGGCCGGAAGAAGTTAAAGCCACTAAAATCGAAGAGGATCCGGGAACTGAAACCACCGTAATTCCTTCTCTAACACACTCCCGAACCAACTTAAATCCCGGATCGGAAATCGTCGGGGTTCCGGCATCGGAAACCAAAGCAATATTTACCCCTAGCTTCAGCTTTTCAATCAACTCTGGAATACGCCTTAGTTCGTTATGTTCTTGATAAGAAATCAAAGTCTTTTTAATTTCGTAACGGCTAAGAAGCAAGCCAGTATGTCTGGTATCCTCAGCGGCAATCAGGTCAGCTTCCTTCAAGGTTTCCAAGGCTCGAAAAGTAATATCTTTTAAATTTCCAATCGGCGTGGCCACCAAAAATAACGTTCCCATGAAAACATTATACAGTAGTTAGTAAATAGTATGTAGAAAATAGAAAGTAGAATCTAAAACTGTCGCATCCCTTATACTATTTACTACTTTCTACCTACTAGTTTCTAAAAAGGCCAGTAGGGGATAGCTTTCCTTAGGTTACCGACCCAAGCGAAGGATTCTTCCCAGGATTTGATAATTAACTGAAGGGTGGAAACATCCCGAGGAGGAGTCAGAACCGTGTAATCG
>JAGVAV010000030.1 GCA_020060105.1 Candidatus Woesebacteria bacterium
ATGAGAGGTTCGGCCGTAAAAAGAAACCTTCCCTCCTAAATCATAGAAGCGTTGATTTTCCCTCTGATACGTCAAAACCGGTCCAACCACTCCCGCCTCTTTTTCTTTTTCGAAAACTTGAGTTAAACCAATTAGTAAATTAGGTTGAACTAAAGTATCGTTATTTAACAAAAGAACCCAGTCAGCTTTGTTTTTCATGGCTAAATCAAAACCCAAATTATTTCCGCCGGTAAAGCCCAAATTTTCTTCACTTCTTAAAGTCTCGGCTTCCGGAAATTCTTTTTTTATTATCCCGGCTTCGTTATTCTTCGAACCGTTGTCAATCACCAAAATCTTCACTTTAAGGCCTTCTGTCTTAACCTTTCTTAACGACTCTAGGCACTCTCTAGTTTCTTTCAAACCGTTAAAATTTAAAATCAAAATAAAAACACTTTTCATATTTAGTCATCTTCCAAACGACGGTAAAATTCCTTGATTTTTTCCGCGACTTTAAAGCGGTCAAAAATCAACTTTGCTCTTTCCTGCCCAAGTTGTGAAAGAGATTTCCTTGCCTGAGGGTGATTAATCAATCTTTCGATTTCTCCTTTGAGTTTCCACGGATCACCTGGCGGGACGAGAATCGCCGCTTGACCGACCACCTCCGGAATGGAACCGCTAAATGTCGAAATTACCGGCGCTCCTGAGGCCATCGCCTCGATAAGGACCATCCCAAATTGTTCTTGCCAATGCGGGGTCGGAACTGAGGGAAGGACAAAAACTTCCCCTTCCTGATAAATCGAGGGCATCTGCTCATAAGAAACTTTTTTCATTTCGACCCGGTTATCTATCTTCAAACGTCTAACCAACTCCAATACCTGCTTCTTTTCTGGCCCATCTCCGACTATTATTAACTCCACTTCCGGCAGCATCGCCACCGCCGCTATCAAATCATAAATCCCTTTTTGATACTCAATTCTCCCCACAAACAAGATTTTTTTCGAACCAGTCTTTCCCTTTGAAACGTCTCTGTTTTGAAAAACTTCGTTATAAGAAAACTTATTAAACCTAGCCAAATCAATTCCCATCATGATCACTTCGATTTTTTCGGGATCCGCTCCTTCCAGAATTAAAGATTCTTTTGCTTTTTGACTAACCGCCAAAAATTTGTCCGCTTCCGAAAGAGTGCGCTGCTTAAACTCCCTTCTACCTCTGACTCCTTCTTGGGCAAAAGGAATATTTTCCCACACGGTGACCACCACCTTCTTTACCCATCCCTTTCTTTTCGCCGCCAAAGCTTGTTGGGTATAAGCAGTGAATGTCTCGGCCGTGTGGGCCACGTCAAAACCCTTTAACCTGTCTTCCAAACCAATCATGTATCGATGATCCGTCAAGACTCTGTTTAAAATGTTGCTAAACTTAGGAATTCCGCGACCGTAATCGGCTGGGGAAGGGAGGTAAACAATCGAGAAATCGAGTTTGCTTACCTCATAGTTCGGCCGACGAGTCGTAAAACCGACAAGCTCAAAATCATCCTTAATCGGCTCGAAGGACTGCATCTCAAATGGATTTAGGTCCGGGCCTCGAATTAAAGCGATTTTCATTTTGTGGGCCTCTCCTTCTTAAAGTATCTCACGACTAAATAAGCCGTCATCGTCAAAATAATCATCTCGGTGATTAGCGTTATAACCGCGGCGGCAAGATAACCGAATTTCGGAACAAAAATTACGTTCGTCGTGAAATTAAACAAAGCAGCAAAGCCGTAGACAAAAACTAAAACCTTTTGTTTGCCCAAAGTAATTAACACCCACATCGTTAAAGCAGAAAGAAAAAACAAGGGTAGTCCTGACAAGAGTATCTGCAAAACCAGATCTGAGCCAGCAAAGCCGCTTTGATCATCTCGAAAGATATTAAGGACAAAGGGAGCTAAAAGAATTCCCCCGACCGCCCCAACCAAAGAAACCGCGATCAGAAAAAAGCCAACCTTTTTCACAGCCTCTTTAAAGTCTTCCGAACTTTCACTGTTTTTTCTAATTAAAATAGGATATACAGAATTAATGATGAAAAGAGGAAACACCAAAATTACATCAAAGATCCTGTAGGCCAAACCGTAGATGCCCGCCGCCGTCTCTCCCGTCAGGCCAAGTTCAGGCCGATAATTGGCTAAGTAAATAATCTGTTTATCGACGTTGGCGTTTATTTGGCTAAAAATGTTGGTAATTCCTAAAGGTAAAGCCATCCAGAGTAAAGATTTCCAAATCGTGAGATTAAAATTCAAGCGAATTTTCTCAATAAACTCTCTCAACAGGAAAAAGGAAACGCCTATTCGGGTAAAGCCGCCTAAAACGTAAGCAAGAATGATAAAGACAGCTCCCCCATTTCCCTGGATAACCAAATAAGCCAAAAACAAAGTAACTAAAGCTCCTAGAATGTCAGCCGCCGCTACTCTGTCATAACGCATCTTGGCCTGAAAAACCGCCGTCGCGCTGGTGAAAAGGCCTTGGGTAAAGATCATTCCTGAAGCAATAATAATGCCCAATTTCACTTCCGGGGAATGGCCACTAAAAGCTAAAATGGAGAGAGCGAAAAGGGAAGTTAAGACAGACAAGGCTAATCTAACGCCAATCAAATTGCCAAAGTAGTTTTCGCTCTTGGTCTCCTCAGAAACAAATTTTTTGGTCAGAATCGGATTAAGGCCGAAATCCGCAAAAAGATAAAAAAGATAAATATAGGAAAGAATCGTATTAAAATTTCCAAACCCTCCTTCCCCAAAACTCGTGGTAATTAACCGCGTAATAATAAGAGTAGTTCCGGTTGTCACAGTTTTGGCGAGAAGTTGAAAAAGGGTGTTAAAGGCAACTATTTTTGTGCTACTCATGCTAGCCTTAGTTTACCAAATTCTTCTCTTGGAGGCAATGTGAGCAAGGGGAAAGATGGTGGCCATTACTGGACTCGAACCAGTGACTTCCACGATGTGAACGTGGCGCTCTACCAACTGAGCTAAATGGCCATTGCGCCGTCAATAAAAAATTCCAAATGTTAACTTTTAACTTTTAACTTTTAACTTTTAACTTTTAAATGCATTGTATCAGATTACCTCTTGCGCCGCAAACTTCCTCTAAGGTATAATTAGAATACTTATGCGAATATTAAGAGACATCGGTTCCTTCTTCCTAGATATTATCGAAACTATCGTTATCGCCCTAGCTATTTTCGTTGTTGTTTATCTTTTCCTTCTCCAGCCTCATCAAGTAAGAGGAAAAAGCATGGAAGAGTCCTTTCAAGATGGGGAATATATCCTGACGGATAAAGTGAGCTACCGTTTCGAAGAGCCTAAAAGAGGCGACGTAATTGTTTTTAAGGCGCCAAAGAGCCCCGATTTTGAATACATCAAAAGAATAATTGGCCTCCCAGGAGAAAAATTAAAAATCAAAAATGGTTCAGTTTACGTTATTAACGAAGCTCATCCAAATGGAATCAAAGTTGAAGAACCTTATCTTCCTAAGGGAACGAAAACCTCAGAAAGAGCTTTGATGAAGGAAGAGGAGGAGGTTTTAGTTCCTGTCAATCAGTATTTTGTCTTTGGCGACAACCGCGATCACAGCTCAGACTCACGTGAGTGGGGAGGAGTCCCTAAGGAAAATATTATTGGCCGGGCGTGGCTTCGCTATTGGCCAATTAATCTATTGTCTTTCATTCCCCAAGTTGATTACCGATTTTAAGATTTATCTTTCCGCGGCTTTTTAGTTAGCTCATCAGCTTTTGGTATATCCGGTTTAACTGTTCCTCGTCTTTCATAATCAGTAAAAGTCTAGAGGACTTTGAAGATTTAGAAAGGGAAACTTTGCAGTGGTAAGTTTGGGCGAGGTCTTTTTCCATTCTTTCAACTTCTGGAGTGTGGACATACTCTCGAGCTTGCCTTGGCTTTATCCCCGCGCCCGCTTTTAACCGCCTGGCCAATTCTTCCGCCGCTCTCACCCCTAAGTTTTCTTTAAGAATCTGTTTATAAGCTTGAATCATCAAAGCGGCTGATTCTAAACCTAGCATCGCCTTTGCGTGTCCCTCAGAAATAGCTTCAGAAAGCAGACCATCTTTTATCGCGTCAGGTAAATCTAGGAGCCTTAAAGTGTTGGAAATATAAGGCCCGCTTTTACCAACTCTCTGGGCAATTTCCACCGTGGTTAAACCAAACTCTTCAAGCAATCGTTGATAAGCTTGGGCCCTCTCTAAAGGATTAAGGTCCACTCTCTGAACATTCTCCACAATCGCCATTTCCAGCATCCCCTGAGGAGAAGTTTCTTTAACTAGGCAAGACACCTTGGTTAATCCGGCTAGTTTTGAAGCCCGCCAACGTCTCTCGCCAGCGATAATCTGGTAGCCGGCCGGTGTTTTAGCCACAACAAGAGGTTCGAGGATACCGTGTTCCCGAATAGATTCCGCTAATTCAACTAAGGTGTCTGGTAAAATCTGCCCTCGGGGTTGGAGAGGGTTAGGCTGAAGCTCATCAACTTCTAACTCAATCACGTTTTCTGGCTGCGCCATAAGCACTCCTAAAATTAGAATTTAGAAAATAGAATCTAGAAATTTTTATTTTCCACTTACTATTTTCTCTTTATTGACTAATCACTTCCACAAAACTGCGCCCTTGTTTAACCCGGTATTGAACTTTACCTTCTTTCTCGGCGTAAAGGGTATGATCGCGGCCCACGCCGACGTTTTGGCCCCGATGATAATTCGTTCCTCTTTGGCGCAAGATAATGGAACCAGCCTTAACCGTTTGATTACCAAAAACTTTTATTCCTAAGCGCTTACCGGCAATATTTCCGCCTTGCCTTGCCTTACTTCCAGCTGCTTTCTTATGAGCCATATTTACTCCTCAAGTCTCTTCAATTCTATAACCTAATTTTGTACTCTAAACTATTACCATTAGCATTTTTTGATTAAGGAATCTTTACTTTGCTGGCCGGAAGAGTAAAGAACCATTAATCTTTAGTCAAATCTGATCTAACCAAAAATTTTTTCTATCCTCACCACCGTTACTGGCTGACGGTGACCAACCGTCCGGCGATACTGAGTCTTAGCCTTAAAACGGGAAACTCTAATTTTTTTATCTTTCGCTTGATCTTTAACCGTACCTTTCACCTTCGCCTTTAAAACCGGCGTCCCAACCTCAACTTGACCATCTTTTACCAAAAGTAAAACTTGATCAAACTCTACAGGCTTTCCCTCTTCAATATTTATCTTTTCAACCGTCAAGGTTTCGCCTTCGGCAACCCGATATTGCTTACCTCCGGTTTTTATCACAGCGTATTTCATACTTACATCTTACCTTGTTTTTTTCTTATCTGTCAACCCTAGTTCAATTAAGGACCTAAATAAAATCTAATTTAATAGTAACACAAGTAATCAAGCTAGGGGACAATATAAGAAAGTAAAAAATAAGGGCTCAGCCATAATCTTTCGAACTGAACCCTCAACTTTTAATTCATTCCCGGTAAAGACTTTTGATAGGTCCTCAAGGGCAATTGTCCACTACTAAGGAAAACCTCCGCTTCTCCCAAACTGTTCAAGGGAAACCTTGTCACCCCAGTGTTTCGATCATAGGCAAAAATCTTTAGTAACCTTTCGGGGCAACCACATTTTCGGGAATCTTTCCTTGCTAAGTCCAAACCAAGGGTTGAAACTGCCCTTACTTGTTCTCCTGGTCCAAGGCTGATAATCACTACCCTCTTAAAGCACTTTGGAATCAAACGAGCTTTCCTGCTCACTTCTCTCCTCCCTCCTTGTTAAGTAGGCATTTTATCAATTAACTGGTTGGCTGTCAAACAATAGCTTAGGAATACTTACTCATTGCCTCATTGAGTGAATATGTATCTCCTCACTTTTAGACTTTTGATGAATGGCCACACTTTGAACTAAGCCTAAAGAAATCATTGTGGCGATTAGGGAGCTCCCGCCATACGAAACCAACGGCAAGGGAATTCCGGTAACTGGTAAAACTCCCATATTCATACCCATGTTAACTAAGACTTGGAATACTAACATCGCGGCCACCCCAACGGCGATCAAACTGCCGAAAGAATCTGTTGATCTTTCGGCGATTCTTAAAGTACGCCAGATCAAAACTGTGAAAAGACCTATGAGCAGGAATGAGCCGATAAACCCCAGCTCTTCGGCAAGGGTGGCAAATATAAAATCCGTGTGATACTCCGGTAAAAAGTTAAGGTGGCTCTGAGTTCCTCGGCCAAAACCTCTGCCTAATATCTGACCGCTTCCCACGGCTATAATTGCCTGAATCACGTTATAACCGGAACCCAGAGGATCAACCGAAGGATCTAAAAACATTAATAATCTTTGCCTTTGATATTCTTTCAAAAAAAACCAGACAAGAGGCGCGATGATTGATCCTATCCCTACCATTATCAATAAAACCGAAAATCTAACGCCACCAGCAATGATCACAAAAAACCAAATCACCACTAAGATAAGAGCACTCCCTAAATCTGGTTGTTTAAAAATTAGTAAAGTTGGAAGACCCGCCAGCAACAAAGAAGCGCCCAGGTTTATTATTTTCTTGACTGGAAACGCCGCGATATAAGCCGCCAGAGTCAGTATCAACATCGGTTTTACAAATTCCGAAGGTTGAAAACGGAAAGCCCCCAGGTCAATCCAACGGGTTGAACCTCGAGTTTCCAACCCCCAAAGATAAGTCAAACCTAAAAAGACGCAGATACCAATAAAAAGCCAAAGGGAAAGGTTGCTCAAAAACCGGTAATCTAGGCGGGAAAAAACAAAATATAAGATAAAGCCAATGATCGAGAAGATAAATTGGCGGTAAAAGTACTCGTACTCTTTGGCTTCGACAGGGCCTCCGAAGGAAGTCGACCATATCATCAATAGACCCATGGCCACTAACATCAGGACAGAAAAAAAAGAAATAAGGTCGAAACTTTTCAAATATGGCGAGCCCATAAACATATTCTAACAAAACAAACCTCCTTGGCCAAGATTTGAAATAGAAAAAGCCCGCCGACCAAGTTTATGGTTAGCGGGCTAAGGATTCTCTTCTTTCATTTCGTTCGACTGTGCTAGTTGATCAGTTCTGTCGTATTCCCCTTTCTGTCGCACTTCAAAAGGGTCTTTTTCCCCCTAACAACAGTCTCTAAATAGACGCTCCGTCCCCAGATGTTATAAATGTGTCTTAACGTCCGTTCGGCATAGTCAAGATCCAGGTCTATCCCTTCATGAACGTGCCTAAGGTAGAGTCCCTGGCGGCCTCTGTAGTCCCCATCTTCCACAAGAATGGACGGCCGACCATGACTCACTAAGCTGGAAACAATTGCCTGGCGGATCTTTTCCCAATCTTTCTCGACAATCTTAGTCTCTCGCCCCTCTTGACGATAAAGATAAAGGTCCAGATCTTCAACCAGTTGTTTGGTCAAGTAGTTGCGGATGAAGGAAACATCGCTTTCCAGTTCCCGGACCTCAAAGATTTTTTGTCTTCCTTCCCCACCTTTCCGGCCAAACCGCTCCTGATCTTCCAGCGTTGGTTGATCCCAGCGCCTTTCGATGTCCTCAAAGATAGCTCGGCCAACACAATAGGGGTTCAAACTAGACTTCGAGGGGCTACAAACACGGGAGTCGAGTTCGGAAAACTCAACGTATTCCCCATCGTCAAGATCCAACTCTCTTAAGATTAGCCTGTGCCAAAAGCTAGCCCAGCCCTCGTTCATAATCTTAGTCCCCCCTTGAGGGCTGAAATAGAGAGCCTCCTCCCGAACAATTCCCAGAATATCGCGCTGCCAATCCTCAAGATCCGGCGCATGCTTCATTAAGAATTCCAGTAGGTCACTTTCCGGCTCCTCAGGAATTCTTTTCGATGGCGCTTTCGGCTCTTCTTTAGCAGGCCGATCGAGGTCCAGAAGATCGTCATAAGGGGTCGATCGCTCCTTCTTTTTGGGCTTGACTAGACTGCCCCGATCAGGTCTCTTTTTTCGCCTAAAAAGATTTGAGTCAACGTGCTCGGCGATCGAAAGAACCCAGTCGAGAAACTGCTCCACCTCTGCCGGACTGTGCTCAAACTCATAGTGACGGATCCGTTCCGCGTTCACGCTTGCGCTCTCGGCCATCTGCCGATTGGTTTGGCCGAAATATACGTTGTGTCTAAAGAAATCGCAATGTCCGATCACGTGGGCCACGACTAGTTTGTTTTGTAGCAGGGAATTGCCCTCCATCAAAAAAGCATAGGCAGGATTAGTGTTGATCACCAACTCAAGGATCTTATTCAATCCGTAGTCATGCATCGTTTTGAGCTGGTAATAAGCTTTACCATGCGTCCAGTGTGAGAAACGCCCCGGTAACCCATAAGCGCCAAACTCGTACATGATGCTTGACGGCACCACCTCAAAGTGGATCGGAAATGGATCCAGCCCGAAGCTTCGAGCCACTTCCCAGATCCGATCCATCGCCTTTTCCAATTCCACCGTTTCCTTACTGCTCAATCCCATCAGACTCTGTCTCCTTTTACTCTAAAAAACGTCTTCAGAGCAGGGTAGACGTCCTCTTTCCGCTGAATGGTCACACGGATGAACCGTTCATCTTCGATCTTGGAGTAGGCCGACATTAGCGTGCTTGCGTGACTAAAGACGGAGTCTTGGATTTCACCGTAACCGAAAACGTTTGAGAGAGCCATAAGTTGACCGATGAGACTTAAACACAAGCCGTTATCCCCGTCCCCCCAGTTATCGCCGTCTGAAAAGTGGAACGGGTAGATATTCCACGAATTAGGATCGAAGCGCTCCTTAATAACCTCCAGGGCTAACTGATAAGCGGCAGAAACTTTTGTTCCACCGCTTTCCCCAAGCTCTCCGCAAGTCAACTAGCGGTTTAGCAACGTCCCGACGTATTTCACCACCTCATTAGCGCAAAAGAAACAATAACCGTGGTCCCTAACAAGCCGATCAACCACGTCATTGATCCGCCGCAACTGCTCGGCATCCGGAGTTTTCGTTGAAGTGGTGATTTTGACAACGTCTCGCAGATCAGCAAACAGTTTCTTCTCAATCGCCTCACGAAGTCGTTCGTGAGACGTGTAGTCAAACACTACTTCACGTCTGGCCAGCGAGGATAAGCGAATAAGAATTTCCTCGCGGAAGGAACGTTTACTGCTCTCGGTAACGCCGATTTGCTCCTCGACTGAGCGCATCAACTTCTCATCCGGTTCCAATTCCTCGTCGGTAATTGGATCCTTGATTTTCTGGTTGTTGCAATAGGCCTCAACGTTGTCGAGGTAGTTATTCAGGAGGGTTTTGGCTGATTCTTCAAAGGCATAAACGAAAGCTTTTTGAACCTCCGTTTTAGCCAAGCTATCGTATTCGCGGCGTACTTCGGCGATAAGGCCTATCAGTCTTTCCCGCTCTTGAGAATTAATCGCAGTATGACTCTCCAAACCCTCTTTCAAAGCCCTGAGAGCGTCGATTGGGTTTATGCAGGAGGAACCATCCCTTACCAGCGCCTTCGAAAGACAGTTAATTACATAACGAGGAGAAATACCGTCCATCCCCTCCCGTGGCGCTTGTTCCTGAAACTCCTTAACGTCTTTGGCCTTGAACCCTTCTACATCTTGCCCGTCGTAAAGCTTCAGCTTCTTCATCAAACTCATTCCCGCCTTTTTCGGCTCCTCAAGGCGAGAGAGAACAGCAAACATGCTGGCCACCCTAAGGGTATATGGAGCCGTATGAACTTCCCTCAACCCGCTTTGAGCGGTCAGCTTTTCATAAATCCGCACTTCGTCAGAAACGCGGAGATTATAAGGAACGCGAACCACAATAATGCGATCCTGAAGCGCTTCTGACTTCTTATTGCCCACGAAGGCGACGTATTCGTTTTCATTGGTATGTGAAATAACCACTTCGTCGGCGTAAATCATAGCAAACCGACCGGTCTTGATGTTTTGCTCTTGCGACAGAGTAAGCAGACTGTAGAGAAATTTCTCGTCACACTTAAGCATTTCGATAAATTCCATCAAACCTCGGTTGGCAATGTTTAGCTCGCCGTCGAAACGGTAAGCGCGAGGGTCGGACTCGCTTCCGTACTCTCCAACTGTCGCCAAATCAATCGACCCGGTTAGCTCAGAGATATCCTGAGACTTAGGATCCGAAGGCGAAAAAGTCCCCACCCCCACTCTGTTCTTCTCAGAAAAGGCGATCCGCTCAACAACCACATCCTCCACCCGTCCTTGATATCTGTCAGCCACCATTAGGCGACAAGCGGGACAAAGATCGCCTTCAATGTAAAGGCCATACTCTTTGGCAACTTCTGGTCGAAGGGCTTCGGGAATAAGATGTAACGGCTCTTCATGCATCGGGCAACCTTTGATCGCGTAAACCGCCCCCTCTTCGGTTCGAGTGTATCTTTCCAAACCTCGCTTCAGCAAAGTTACAATCGTAGATTTGCCTCCCCCAACCGGGCCCATCAGTAGAAGAATACGTTTCCGAACCTCTAGTCTTTTGGCAGAGGAGTTAAAATAATCCACAATTTGCTGGAGAGTTCTCTCCAAACCGAAAAGTTCAGTGTTAAAAAACGGATAGCTCCTTTGCCTTTGGCCATCCTCCTTAACGCCAGCAGACATAATTACCTCGTAGATTCTCTCATGAGCAAGTTGGCTAAATCTTGGATTGAAAGTGACAAGGTCAAAGTACTCCTTGAAAGTTCCCTCCCAAGCCAACCGCCTTTCCTCATCTCGATACCTTCCGAGACGCGCAACCAGATCCATTGTTTCTCTCCTTAAGGTAAGTTTTTACTTGTTAAGGTTCCCTTCCTGCCGCCTTAACAGCAGAGACTATCTAAAAGTTTAGACAGACTTTGCCGCAAAGGAACCTTCTTTAAGCGAAAAACCCCCTTGCGGGGGTTATTCAAAAAAGGTTTTGTGGCTATTCCTACTTATCCCCCGCGTCGAAAAGGCTTAACATGTTAAGCCCCTTAATGAGACAAAACTGATTCTGGTAGGAGAGTAAGCTAGCCATTGTTATTTATCTTTTTAACAGAGGAAGGGGTGAATGTCAAGAGGGAAATCATCTAATAGCCCAAGGGTTTTTCTTCGCCCAGTGAACCCAAATCGTAGCGTCTGGGTTTTACAAAATTAACAACCAAAGCAATAAAGATCAAGATAGAGGTGTATTTTGAAACTTCGTAAATTAGCTTGGTGAAGAGATTACCCTCTCTCAAAATCTCAAAGTCCGTCACATAAACCACTTCACAAGCTCCATTTCCCGTATCAGTTCGGACCGTGCTTGTTCCTCTAAAGCCGTGTTCGCCCAAGGTGTAACGAACGAGATAACCGCTAAAGTAAATTTGATCGCCGACAGTCGCTTTTTTCATCTCCCGATAAACTCTGTCGCTGCCGGGTATCAAATGGCTATTTGATATTTGAGCGGAAGAAAACTTTTGGAAAGAGCCAAAATCTTTCTGATCCTTTGGCTGATAACTGCAGCTAAACTCTCCGTGATCATACTTAATATTATGATATATTCCTGAGATGGCGTTCTCCCCCCAAACCGCACAAAAATCTTTGATGTTAAAAGGATCCTCCTTGTGGGAAAAGTCCAGCCAGTTCTCGCTGTCGTAATCTGAAACAACTAGCCCCCAAAGTTCGTAAGTATATAAGGGAAATATTTTAGTAGTCAGTCCTTCCCTTTCTAAGGTCAAAGGCTCCATACTCACCGGGACTTGTTTTGGTTCTTGGGAGAGAGAGGAAAGAATTTGTTCTTTCGGGGGAAGGTTGTTCTTTTGAAAATACGAATAAATAAAAACAGCTAAGCTAAGAATAAAAAGAATATTTAGCAAATTGCTAGAGTAATTCATTTCTTTAACACTACTACTAATTAACTTAGCTGTCAATCAAGCAAAAGGCTCTTTTGATAAAGAGCCTTTTTCCCGACGTAACCTGATTATCTTTGGTTACTACCGCCAATCTTTGAAACCGACGTTTTCTCCCCAAACTTCGCTTATCACCTTTTTGACCCTTTCCTTTAATTTATTTATCTCCTCTCGACGGACAGACCAACTGGCTAAACGATCCATGTGCGGGTCAAACCAAACGACTAATTTATTAGGATACAAATAGCCGCCTCTTACATTGGGTAACTTAGTCACCGCTTCAATTAATTTTCTTCCATGATCATTGACCGACTGATCCAGGGTCCACTCTATACTTCCCTTCGCTTCACCAAACGAAGAGAATCCACCGCAAAAATTAAAACCCTCGACGGTAAAACAAATATCCGTGACGCCTTTGTAAGAAGTGACTATTATTCTCACGATCGCTTTTTGACTGTCGGTCATTTTTCCTCCCCTCTTTAAGTCTCTCTTTTTCCTTAACCTTAACATATACCATCTTCTCAAGGTTGGGTCAACGGCAATGAAAAAGGCGGCCGCTTTTCTCATCTGCCAACCGCCTAAAAACTTTTCTCCTAACCCTCTCCTTTGGGTTATCGTCCAGCAATCCCCAAAAGGTTAGACTCCTCTCTTTCCTTCGAATACACGGAAAGAATTTCCTCTCCTGACCGAAATACCGTCAGACCCCTCTCAGGCACTTGGCAAACAACCGCTGCGTCGAGGCCTCTGACAATATAACTCCCTACCTCAGAGAATTCCCAAACACCTTTCTTTGCCAGATGGCTTTCTTCACAAGAATCGAAAAAAACTTCAGCGGAAGCCTCACCAAGGCTCACTTTTCCGATTATGCCTCTCAGAACTCTTCCACTTGGAAAGCATACCTGGAAATATCTTCCCACCACCCGATCACTCCTCAGATGATCCTTCAGCGTCATCTCTCCTCCTACTTTTTTTGTGATTATATATCTTTTCCCAATACTTGACAAATTGATCCAGATATTTGGACTGCTTCGGCGAAACTTCAGCTTAGCCCTCTCTGCCAAAAAATAAGAGGTTTCCGAAGAAACCTCTGTCAACTTGACTTTGTATTGAGGTAGAAATTAACCGTTAGAAAGCCGTCGTAGCAGGGGAAAAACAAATTCCTCAATCTTTCCCCTTTTTTCCTTGTCCAGCGTCGCCCCAAACAACCAAAAAACTAGCTTGTCTCGGTATAACCAGACTTCCAGTACACCCATAAGGGGTTTTTTCGTTAACCACCTGATGATTTCCTCCGCTAAAGCCTGGGCCTGAGGGCCGGCCTGGGCTAATAGGGTTAAACCCGTTTCTCCTGGCCGACTTAGGGAAAACAATTCAACTTGACTAAGCTCAATAAGGTGCGCCGTAGGGTCGAACGAAACAACCTCAAAACAAAGGTTGTGCCGGTAGTCACCTGCCTTTACTTCATACGAGACAACTACCTGACTCACTCTTCTTAGCTCCTTTCCCCTTGCCGATTCAATTCGGCTCAGTCAAAACAAATAAGCGGTCGGGCTTAGGCCAAACCGCTAAATTCTTCGGCAGGAAACTTTAAAGACCTAAGTCTTGCTGATTCCCTCCGAAACCAATCTTCTCGCTTCCTCCGTCCGTATCTCTTCCTTTCCTCTTGGGATTACCTTAAGGGTTATTTGGTCGCAGAAAACTCCAAATTTTCCGGATTGTTCTAAGGCTCGCACAGCCGCAAGTACCTGGTTTAAATCCAAGGACTGACCGGGCGCCAGCACAATATCGATTACCACCATCCTCTGCGGACCGAAAGTGTAAGACGTGGCATACACCTTGGAACCACCCTGATCCAGATCATCCTTTCGGGCAACCATTACTCCCTCCATAGTTTGAAAGTCTCGCCAAACTATATCCGCCTCAGCCTTATTTTGCAAGTAATCTTTGTCTTGTTTTTAAGGTTTAACCGTTAGTTCTTTTCCGAACTTAATTTCTTTGGCTAAGGTTTCTTTTTTGATATAATCCTCAAAAGCCTTCGGCCAACCAGGAGCAAAAACGACGACCCAATCATCCATCTTCACCCCCGCCTCCTTGCGCTTTTCTTGGATCGCCCGAATCAGATCGCGCGCCTCGCCTTCGGCTTTCAATTCAGGAGTAATGTTGGTATCCAAATCCACTTTTGGAACTCTATCGCTAACAGTCACTACCTCTTCAACATGAATATTAAGATCTGAGAGGCTAACTTTTAAAGGGTTTGTCGACTTTACAGTTTTTACATTAAGTTCTTTTTTTACTAAATCAATCAAATCTTTTTCCAGCGTCAAAGGAAGGTTTTTAATCACTATCTTCTTTAAGGGCTGCCTAACCTTAATCTGCGCTTCTTTCCTCTTGGCGTGGCCAAGCTCAACAATTTGACGAACCAATCTCATTTGTCCGGCTAGCTCTTCATCAATCAAATCTTCCTCCGCCTTTGGATAATTTGCCAAATGAACGCTTTTCTCACCTGTCAGATTTTGATATATTTCCTCGACAACAAACGGGGCGTAAGGAGCGATCAACTTCGTTAAACCAACCAAAACCTGATGCAAAGTAGAATAAAAAGCGGCCTTTTCTTCGCTTTCTTGGGCTGTCGGCCCAACCCTTTCCCGGCTTCGCCTCACGTACCAAGTGGAAAGATCATTGACAAAGTCAACCATCGGCCTCGTCGCACCAGGCAGATTATAATCATTTGCCGCCTTAACGCTTTCTTTAACTAACCGATGATATTCTGAAACCACCCACCGGTCCAAAATATTTTTACTTTTAACCATCCTCTTCGAAGTCCAGCCATCTATGTTAGCGTAAGTAACGAAAAAGGAGTAAATATTCCAAAGAAGAAGAAAAGGTTTCCGAACCGCTTCTTCCACCGCCTCCGAAGAAAAGCGGACATCTTCCGCCAAGGCCGCGGGAGAGGAAAGCAGCAGGAAACGCATCGCGTCCGCCCCGTACTTATTAAAAACTTCGTCCGGTTCCGGATAATTGCGAAGCCTCTTACTTAATTTCTTACCCTCCTTATCCAAAACTATGCCGTTAACGATACAGTTTTGAAAGGCGGGTTCGCTCTTGTTCGTAATAACCGGAGAAAGAATCGTCCCAAGAACGTGAAGCGTATAAAACCAACCTCTGGTCTGATCTAGCCCTTCCGCGATAAAGTTGGCGGGAAAATTCTCTTCAAATTCCTTTTTATTTTTCTCAAAAGGGTAGTGATCTTGAGCGTAAGGCATCGAACCGGACTCAAACCAGCAATCTAGAACTTCCGAAATCCGCTTGGCTTCTCCACCGCAGGAACAACGCAGCTTAACCATGTCAATGTAAGGCCGATGGAGATCAATCGCCGTTGGGTCAGGATAGGCTTCTTTCAAATTCACGGCCTTTTCTTGTAGCTCTTTGATACTGCCAAGGCATTCATACTTTTGGCACTTTTCGCAGTACCAAACAGGCAGAGGGCTTCCCCAAAAACGATTTCGGGAAATCGACCAGTCCCTAGCCTCCTCGAGCCACTTTCCAAACCGGCCGGTTTTGATATGCCGAGGCATCCAGTGAATTTTTTTGTTGCTGTCGACCAGTTGATCCCGGATTTGGCTTACCTTGACCAGCCAATTGCTAACAGAATAGTAAAGCAGAGGCGTATCGCACCGCCAACAGAATGGATAAGTATGAGAGTAGGAAGTTGCTTTATAAAGCAAGTCTTCTTCGTCAAGGTATTCCACAATCATTGGATCAGCGTCTTTGACGAAAACTCCCCGCCAAGGCTCGATCGTAATTAATCCCCGATCATCCACATGCTGAATCAAAGGCATTTTCTCCCTTCGGCCAAGGACAAGATCATCTTCCCCAAAAGCCGGGGCGATATGGACTATACCGGTTCCTTCTTGAGTGCTGACAAAATCTGCTTCTAAAACGCGGTATATGGGATTGTTAATGTTTTCGGAATACCTCAGGTAACTCGGGGCCCCCTCGCCTCTTTTCAGGCACTCCTCCCGATCCCTTAAGTAAAAGTCAAATAAAGGTCGGTACTTCTGACCGATCAGTTTTTCTGCCTTTACTTCTTCAACAACCTGATAGACATCCAAAACTTCTAGACGATCTTTCGCTAAGATAAGAAAATCTTCCCCGACTCTAGCTTTTACATAAACAATATCTCCTCCCACAGCTAAAGCTTCATTGCCAGGCAGAGTCCAAGGGGTGGTCGTCCAAGCTAAAAGATACGTTCCTGGCTCTTCCTCCAACTCAAATTTTACAAATACCGAAGGATCAACCGTGTTATCTCGGTAACCTAAGTTTGTTTCAAAATTCGATAAGGGCGTCCCGCATCTGGGACAATAGGGCATACTCCGAAAGTCTTGATAAATCAGACACTTATCCCAAAGCTGCTTAAAAACCCACCAGATAGACTCCATATAGTCTCGATCCATGGTGGCGTAGGTTTTCTCCAAATCAACCCAGCGGCCCATCCGGTTAATTGTTTTCTTCCACTCCTGCGTGTAGCGGAAAACTATTCCCCGACAAGTTTCGTTAAACTTCCCGATCCCCATTTCCTCAATTGAAGAGTGGCCGGTGCTGCCTATTTCTTTCTCCACTTCGTATTCAACCGGCAATCCGTGACAATCCCAACCCAAACGCCTGGGCACATAGTAACCTTGCATCGTCTTTAACCTTGTGACTGCGTCTTTTATGGTCATAGCCAAAATATGGCCATAATGAGGCAAGCCGGTGGCAAAAGGCGGGCCATCATAAAATGTGTACTTCTGCTTACCTTTTCGATTCTCAACGGACTTTTCAAAAACCTTTTCTTTCCGCCAAAAATCTAAAACTTTTTCTTCCACTTCGGGAAAATTTACTTTTGGATTAACAGGCTTGAACATCTTAAACTCCTTAAAACGCAAAGGTCGTCCCTAGCCAGGGACGACTCAAGCGAATCGTGGTACCACCCTATTTCGGAAGTTCTCTTCACTGTCATTTCCGACCTGATCGGAAATCTATTAAGATTTACTTCCCTCATTAGTCGGCTATCACGGGCTTGCCCGGGTCGTTCTACTTCCCCTCATAGCTTTAGCAAAGCAGGGTTTCTTCGACCAGCTCCGGCTTGATCGGCCGTCAAACGCTTTTCTCTAGTCATAATCTATCATAATAACCTGATAAAGACAAGATCTTACAAAATTAGATCAAAAACTCGTTTCAATTTCACAACGATAATCTCACATATTGTTGTATGATAAACTAACACTAATACTATACTAATTAGCCTTGACATTCTCTTTATTGAGTGCTATAATTCGGCTGGCCTAAAGTAGCCAACCCAATGGAGGGAGAATGCAAAAGTTATCGTTGGTAACAATCGTCAACGGTAAAGTTGCCCTAATAAAGGCCTTCAAAAGGCTAACACAGGACGAATTGATCCAAAGCCTAACACCGGACGAACAGATCCAAGCCGCTTCCGAAGCGTTAGCGATCGCCTCTGTTACTTGCAATAACCGTCACTTAACGGGGATAACTAATCAAGCCTACGAGCTCCATCGGAAGCTTTTTCTCTCTTACCTAAAGCTGTTTTTAGCCGATAGGGAGGTGAGCAGCTCAGACGATTGGGCAATCAAAAACGATTGTCTCAGAAGGATCTGTCAAATGTCTGCAGCTCGCCATCCAGCTGTGGAAAGCCTCTTAGAGGAAACGGTTAAGTTGGCGGCTTAGCTAAAACCCAAAAAGGAGAGTGGAAACAAAGTTCCCACTCTCCTTTTCGAAATTATCTTATTTAACTTCCACCTTTTGACAGTTAAGACAAAGCGACCGCCCATACCGGCTTTCGGAAAATTCGGCTACCTTTTCAGAAATCTCTTTAGCGCAGCTTTGGCAAAGTAGACGATCCCCTTTTTCCCCCTTTATCTCCGAAGCAATCGTCGTGCCAACAAGATTAGCCCCGGCTTTTTTCATTTCTTCGTATGTGGGAATGCCGCTTTCCATAACTCCGTATCCGGCAAAACCTAAAGCCCGGCCAATCGCGCTAGTCTGAGCCACTTCGTAAGGAGAATTTCCTTCAATGGTTGGTTTTGTTTTATCCGCCGCGGAAATTCCGGTAAAAGTCCCTTTTGAAGTGATTACCGCCGCTTTGACCACCACCACCTTATCATCGTCTCGAAGAATTTCTGAATCTATGCCCAATTTCTCTTCCTTCTCGTGGGCCAGCTTCACTCGACCGGCCACCGTTAAATACTCCTTACCGTGGATGTTGACGACAAATGGTTTCTTCTCTGCCATACTTACCCCCGCTTAAACTAACAAACCCTTTAACCCTTAGTAGTATATCAAAATAAATCCGAAGTGAATATAATCAACCAAACGGTTGAAAAAAGATTTTACCCAACAAACTAATAATTTCCTATTTGTTGATCGACTTACTTGGCTGTGCTAGCTTTAGGCTATGAAAGTTTCAGGCTATATAGACCGTCCACCAAGATTACGACCAAAAACTAACCCAACCTCGCTACTGATAATCCTAATCTTGATAGCCGGCATAACAGTAATTGGTCTTTTTGTCTACTATATTCTGACTAGCAATGAACTTTTCTTCACCCCTGCGTCAAAGATTTACACTGATAAATTAAACAGGGATTGGGCCAATTGGTCTTGGGGAAGCACGGTGAATTTTTCGGACTCCAAACGTTCATACACCGGAAAGAACTCGATTAGTCTGACTATCAAATCTCCTTCAGGAGCGCTCTACCTACACTCTAAAAAAGGCCTTGAGACTTCCGGATTTGAAGAATTGAAATTTGCCGCCCTGGCCAATGGCGAAGGCCAGCGTTACCAAGTGGTTTTATATGACCAAGACAATAAGCCCCTTCAAAATCCGGTGTTTTTAACTAGTTATGGGGGAAACCCCGAAACGAAATTATGGAAAATTTACCACATTCCTCTTGGGGACCTAAACGCGCAAGAAAAGCTAGTGGGTGCTCTTCTTATCCAAAATGTCGGCGGGCCCGAGAACGCCACTTTAAACATCGACGACATAGAGTTAACCCAAGAAATTTCGGACAATCAAGCGCCGCCGGCCCCGGTTGAAGATAAGTTTCTGACTAGCCCTCCTAAATCGCCTCTCCCAACTGATGAGGAATGTGCTCAAAGAGTCCGCCGCTCCTCGTGGGAACCGAGACCTAGCAACTCTTGGGCTAATTCAATTACCCCCACAGAGCTTAACTTACCCGATTGGCCTGTCGCGGATAGCCGAGCGAACAGGCAAATAAAACCTCGGATAAACGGCAGTTTCACCGGAACCACTGATGAAATCCTGCAATGGGGAGCCTGTAAATGGGGATTTGACGAAGACACGGTCAGATCGGTGGCCGTTATCGAAAGTTGGTGGCGGCAGTCAACTGTCGGAGATAAGGGGAAAACCTTTGGCATTATGCAGGTCAAGAGTGACAATCACCCCGGAACTTTTCCTCATTCCAGAGACAGCACTGCCTTTAATGTCGATTACGCCTTGGGATGGCGTCGGGCTTGCTTTGAAGGCTACATGGTTTCCGTTGGCGATAATTCACCAAACGCCAATTATAAAGAAGGTGATGAATGGGGCTGTATTGGGGCTTGGTTTTCTGGTCACTGGTATGATCCGGGTGCTCAAGAGTATATTGATCGGACCAAAAGCTATTATCAAAACAAAGAGTGGCTTCAGTCAAATTTCTAAAAGAAAGGGGAGTGGCCGCGTAAGGATACTCAAGATACCCAACGTCGCCACTCCCGTCAGCAATGAGTGGGGGACAGTTCAAAACTTCAGCCCTTCAGCCTACCTCTGTATCTAACAGCCGATAAAGCATGGAGACCGGCTGCCCAAGCAGTTTCCTACCAGTTTCGCTCTGAAAGTGCTGCTTAGAGTAGGCCGTTTCGGGGTTAATGACCCCAAGGGGTAGTGATTCTCCCTCGAAAACTGGACCGCCTGCTTCTCCCTTTGCCCGTTCGAAGATTAGCGGTCTTGAAGACGGCGACAGTTACCGCCGGCGGGGCTCATAGAGTGGGTTCCTAGTTGGCTACTAGCTCGTCCACCTATTCTCCGCGACCGCGGCCGCCCCTTTTTACCCGCGCCCCAGCTGGACTTTGAGATCCGTCTCTTCCGGACCCCTTAACGCGGTCTCCCCCACTGATAAATTTGTACCATTTGAGTGGTTGGTTGTCAAGATAGTTTTTGGCTAGGCAACCTACTCCTTCAGAAATAAAGCACCCATTTAATCATTAATCGTTATTCATTTATCAAATTTCGGTTATTTGGATTTTGAATTTGGAATTTTTTACCTAAGACCAAAAGACACTTCTAAAAAGATGGGCTAAGCAGACGCTTAACTTGTGGGATTAACCACTCTGCCTAAAAAGAGGATATTGGAGTTTTGTTTGTCCAAGATTAAAAAAATAAAGGGATGATCCGCCCGAAAGGTTTTTACTGGAGAAGGAATGCTTACCTTAGGTACGACGACAACACCAGTAGCGGCCGCCGCTTCGGTTCCTTCCTCGTTAACTTCCACAAAGGCTTGGTGAAAGACTTTATCAATCTTAAGATTTTTTGTCCCATCCATCTTCGAAAGGTCCGCTCTATCTGAAAAGGCTGTGGGCATGCCCATCTTGATTAAAGAGTTGTTAAGGGTGTATTTACGATCGAATTTAAACTTGGGAAGATAAACATCAACCCGTTCCTTATTAAGTCCCTTTCTCCACCGGGTTAAATTTTCTAAAGAAGTCTCTTTCTCTAGAGAAGAGAAGTCCTCGCCTTTGGGTAAAAGAATAAGCATCGAAAGATCTTCGCCCTCGTAAGGCATTTCCAAAATCTGTAACTTCTCCGTTTCGCCGTAATTAAAATTGGCCTCTTCTCCAGTTTGGCGCATCATCGGCACTTTAACCCGGGTACTGGCGTTCACTCGGAATTCTTCTTCTTTGGTTTGCTTCTTATCAAACTGCTTTGCCCAAATGCCTTTAAAATAAATGGCGTTGGTCAGAACCAACTTGGTTACAGGGTCAATGGAATCTTTAGGAAACAAATCTTTAATCTTTTGACTTGTTTTATCTTCGACCCATCGGTTAATCGTTTGTCTCGCTTCTTCAGTTGAATTTACAAAATCTAGGTTGGTGGCTTTTCCGATATAATATTTTTCCACATTATTTAGGTAAGTGGGAAGGAAAGGGTAATCTTTCTGGGCCCATAAAGCGTTCGCCAGGCTTAGCTGATACTGGGCATTTTCCTTGTTGATCTGGTTATACAATGCGCCGAAGGCACTTTTCCGCTCGCTTTCATTAGGAGAAAAATGAAAAACAGATTCGATCTCTTTGGCGGTTTTACCTCCCGCCCCCTCATAAACCATGGCTAAAGCGCTAGAAAGGCTAAGGGGGGAATAGAAAATGTTTCCTTCTTCATCTTTAAGTTCTGAATACATCTCAAAGGCAAACTGGTTATTGGCTTCCACCGCCTTACTAATCCCTTCCGCCGTGGCTCCTTCATCTAACGCACTTTCTGTCGTAGGACAAGATGTTTTATTTAACTTTTTTGAATAATTATTGTCATTCAAATACTCTTCGTACGAAAAACCATTAATAGTTTTATCCAGTTCAAAACACTCCTTACTAACGTTTCCTGTGCAGCCTTTCCAGTCCGCATCCAAGGCATCTTTAACAACTACCTTCACAATACTACCTTGGCACGTACACTCTTCTAAAATATTTGGGTGGGAGAGAGAAAAACCATAGTACCTCAGAGCTCCTCCAGTATTGCATAGTGGTGTCAACTGTTTTACCCTTTCATCAGTTGAGTCCATACTGATAATGGTGCCTGAAGAAGACTTATTAGAATCTTCGATCTTATTTAAGGTTATCAATGACTGATATTGACTACCAAGGAAAAAAGCTAGGAGAGGCAAAGTAATAAAAACTACTGCCACCAGGACCTTGGAGGTTTTGGTTACGGTGGTTAGTTCTCTAGGCATTTTCATTACTTAAATTAAACCACTTCTCCCTCTAGATGTCAACAGCATAGTTGATCAGTTGTCAAGAACGGCTAATGTAGGGGCGTATTGCAATACGCCCCTACATTAGCCGCAATTTAAGGAATGCAGGTGGTTCAGGAATTAACCGAAAAACTAATTAAGCGGATGAGGGCAAGTCTTTCCGCTTAATTAGTATATACTTCCAACGATTTAAAGATTTAGCGCGATTTTGATCGAGCTCGGCCACCTTTGCGACCAATCTCTGCGTAAAATTCCGGACCGTGCTTTTTCTTTACCGCGTCGCCGCCTTTTTCCCCAATCTTGGAATAAAACTCTGGTCCGTACTCTTTCTTAGTCGCCTCCCCACCTTTTCGGCCAATCTCGGCATAAAAGGTTGGACCATACTTTTTTTTCACCGCTTCGCCACCTTTTCGACCAGCTTCTTCGGTCGTCATGGCGCCGCCTTTCTTTTCTTGAGCAGCCATTTGCTACCTCCTTTTGGATAAAACTTATAAAAATTCTGTTGGGGTTCTAAGTACTTTAAACTTAAGTAATGTATTCTAAACGATCTTTAAGTGAATTGACAAGACACATTAGAAGTAATATAAAATGTTATACCATTACTGTAACATACAAACCAAAATCTGTCAAGGGGTAATTCCTTAGCCCACTTCCCCAAAGGCTGCCTAACCTTAAGTCAAGCCCCACAATAGTAAGTAATAGTTATTTTGGAGATAATTACTAAAAGATAAAATTTAACCTTCTTCCCAAAGAAGATAAAAGTAGAGGAAAATTAATAAGGTCGTAAAAAGTAGGCTGTAGTAAAGACTCATCTTTGCCGAGTCATCCTTCCCTCATGATAATATATTCTGCTAAGGTCGTGTGTTGCCCTCAAGCACACGACCTTAAGCAGACTGAGGTAACTTTACTAAGCAACGGGTTCCTTGGCAACAGACAGGCTTAAAATCGATCGTCACAACAACTAAAATAACTTCCCACATCTTACATAAATTGAAACAACGTTATAACCTTTTAATACATTGATTAAGAAGAAAACCTAAACATGGAAACTAGATAATGAGCCTTGAGGAAGTATTATCAACGTCTTTCTAAAGAACTTAACCGCCTTCTTGGGAAACGCGAAAACAGTCGATTAGTAATAAAAGATTTGTTTTTATGTTTAACGGCAAAAAGATGCAAGCGGAAAATCAACAATCTATAACCAAATCGAGCAGCATTTCTGAAATCCTTCAGATTAAAGGCTTGGTTATATCGGAAAACAGTCGGCAACTCGACCACTCTTAACCCCAACTTCCGGGCCAAAAGCAAGACTTCTACAGAAGCGGTCTCTTCTGAATAGGGGCTCTGTGAATAAAGGAGTTTTGCCGCAGACGCGTCCATCGCCCTAAAGCTAGAACTAGCGTCTGTTAGATTAGTCAAGCCCAGAAATCTTGTCCACTGATAGGCAAGCTCCTCGGTAAAAACTCTTAGCCAAGAACCATGCGATTGGGAAAAACCCATCCGGCGGCTGGCGACCACTACTTCCTCACCACTTCTTAAATACCTTAAAAATCTCTCAATTTCCTCTAAAGGCGTCGAAAAATCCAAGTCGGTTAAAACAATATAGTCACCTTTAGCTTTTTTGACCGCATCTCTGAAACTGCTTGATAAACTGACGTTAGCCCGAAGATTTATCACGGAATACCAAAAATTTTCTTCTACAGTATTGGGAAAGGGCTTCTCTTTTTCTGGAATAACTAAGATTAAGTCCCCTTCCTCCCTCAACATTGCGAAGTACTTCTTCGCTTTATCTAAGGCCTTCAATATTTTCGAAATATTTTTGTTAGCGTTAATGATTAAAGAAATCCTTGCTTTATTTTCCATAAGCCGACCTTAAACCTTGATTGTCTGTTGTAATGTTACATTATATCATTAATATACTAACCAAACTTACGACTAATTCACAACAGTCATCCAATCATTTACTGAAAAAGATCAAACACATTTGAGACAATTAAGTTAAATTGCCGTCCGATTTTAACAAGATTGTTTACTCTAGACCAAAATATTCTAATACTGTATA